>CAITLX010000213.1 GCA_903893335.1 uncultured delta proteobacterium
CGCGCGAGCAGATCGGCCTGCACGTCCGTCGTCGTCGGCAGCGCGGCCCAGAGCAGCATGCGCTCGGTGCACGCGGCGCGCTGGCCGAGCGCGAGGCGCAGCCGCTCGTGCACGCGCAGCCCGAGGTCGAAGCGCATCCCGTCCACGACGAGCAGCTGCGTGGACTTCGCGCCGTGCAGCCGGGCGATGCGCGTCGCGAGCGCGGGGGCGTCGAGCACCATGAGCGGACGCTTGCCGGTGACGCGAAGCGCGCCGAACGCCTCAGAGTAGCTCTTCGCGAAGCTCGCCGACCACGACGCGAGCGTCGCGCGCAGGGCGCCGTCGGCCGCTCCGGTCGCGACCGCCTCGGCCAGCGGCACGTAGCGCGAGACGAACAGGCGCTCGATCGCCGCGAGCGGCTTGGGTCCACGCGCGGCATCGAGCTCGGCGGCCCACGCCGCGTGGTCGGCGACCGGCGAGGTCGGCGGCATCGTCGGCGGCGCCGGGACGATGCGCACGAAGGCCGGCTCGGCGGCCTCGGGCTCGGGCGCGTCGTCGCCGTCCGGAGCGTGATCGGCGGCGTCCGCCGACGCGGGCTCGACCGGCTCGTCGTCGTCTGCGAGCGGCAGCGCAAGCTGGGCGCCGTCGTCCTCGCCGTGGCGCGGCACGGCGCGCAGCTTGCGGCCTCCGCGGCCCGAGGTGACCACCAGCGCGTCGAGGCGGGTCGGGGGGCCGTACGCGCCGATCGCGCGGTTGTGCTCGTCGAGCAGCAGCACGAGCGGGCGCTCGCTCGCCGCCGCGAGGTACCAGCGCAAGACGGCGCTGTCCTCCGCGTCGAGGGCGCGCGCGAGGTTGAGCACCCCTTCGAGCGGGGGGACGCAGACCGCGATGCCCGTCGCGCCGACGTGGCGCGCCCGGTAGAGCTGATCGGACAGCGACGCGTCGAGGTCGGACGACGCGCCCACGCCCGGGGGGGGCGCGCCGCGTCGCGCGAGGGCGTCCTCGATCGCCGACTCGATCACCTCGCGCAGGGCGCCGCGCGCCGCGGGGCCCGGCGCCTCGACCCGCACGACCAGCAGGCCCGAGGCCGCGAGCGGACCCTCCAGGCGCGCGAGGGCGGCGGGCGTCACGAACCGCGTCTCGCCGCGTCGCGTCGCGCCGGCCGATGCTGCCTGGGCTTCGAGGGTCATGGGCGCACCCTCCCCCAACGGGGCGCGAAAGGCCCAGTTTCCTGCGGTTCAGCCGCCGAACAGCGAGAGCAGTTCGTCGCGCGACGCGCCCCCGGCGCGCATGCGGGCGAGCACGCGCTCGCTGCGCGCTCCGAGCCGAAGCCGAGGCCGCCGCGCGCCGATCGTCGCGTAGGCGTCGACCAGCCTCTGCTCGAGCGCGTCGAGCCCCGCGGCGGCGATCGCCTCGAGGTCGCCGCGCGCCTCGGCGGCGCGGTCGTGCTCGACGAGCAGGGCAGCGAGCGCGAAGCGCGAGATGGCGCTCGCGAGCACCATCGACTGCACCTGCGCGTCGTCGTCGCCTGCCGGCGCGGCGAGCGCGCGGGCGCGCAGCGTCGCGCACGCCGCGACGACCTCGTCGATCGCGACGGGGCTGTCGGCGGGCACGAGGCGGAAGAGCGGGCCCCACGGCACGGCACGGTAGGTCGAGAGGAGGTCGCCGAGCCGCGCGCTCGACGACGCGGCGATCTCGAGCGGCGCGGTGAGCAGCAGCGGTCGCCCCGACGCGGCGGCGAACGCCGAGATGCGCTCGCCTGCGTCCTGCGCGGCGAGGGGCAGGTCGGGGTAGCGACGCTTCGTCTGCTCGACGTACCAGTCGGCGTCGGTCGCGCCCGCGACCACCGCCACGTCGCGCCCCACGCCCCAGCCGCGCACCGCCTGCCCGTAGAGCAGCGCGTGGTGCGGCGTGTCGCCGTAGGCGAGCAGGACCGCGTGGTCGGGCGCGTGGCCGAGCGCGTCGGCGGCCCACGCGTCCACGAGGTCGTCGTGCGCGAGGCTCTCGTGGCGGACGTGCTGCGTGGCGAGGGCGAGCGCCGCCGCGAGCGCGAGCGCCTCGACGGCGAGGCGCACGGGGCGTCGCTCCAGGGCGCTCGTCGCCGCGGCGGCGCCGAGGGCGAGCGCGACGTACGCGGGGAGGAAATAGGCGCGGACGTCGAGGATGTTGTACCGGACGGCGAACCCCACGCTCGCCACCAGCACCCACGCGAGCGCGGCGGCGAGCGCGCCACGCCCCACGCGCACGAGCACCACGAGCCCCGCGAGGCCGAGCGCGACGCCGAGCCCGACCTCGCCGGGCAGCCCGACGACGAAGCCCCAGAGGCGCT
Organism: uncultured delta proteobacterium; assembly: GCA_903893335.1. GTDB lineage: Bacteria > Myxococcota_A > Polyangia > Polyangiales > Polyangiaceae > CAITLX01. Next base: position 2,309 of record CAITLX010000213.1, read on the forward strand.
CGAGCGCGAGGTCGGCCGAGCCAGACGCGACGTGGCGCCAGTAGGGGGCGGCCGTCACGACCTCGACGAAGCGCGCGAGCGTGGTCGGCTCGCCGACGCAAAGAGCGGCCTGCGGCCCGCACGCGAGCGGGAGGTAGAGGTAGACCGCGGAGGTGAGGGCGGCGCCGACGGCGGCCGCTCTCCAGACCGAGCCCGGGGCGCGCTCGGCGCGGCGGCGCGACTCGGCGAGCAGCGCGAGCGCCGGCGCGAGCGTCCCGAGGGTGCTCGGGCGGTGCCCGACGAGCAGCCCGCACGCGACGCCGAACGCGAGCCAGCCGAGCGTGTCGCGGCGCACGCGCTGCGCGGCGCCGAGCGCGACG
>CAITLX010000214.1 GCA_903893335.1 uncultured delta proteobacterium
CACCTCGGCGGTCGTCGGTTCGATTGCATCGCCATGCGCAGGGTCGGCGCTGGCGACCGTCGACGTCGCGAGCGCCGCGAGCGCGAGGATTGCCGCCCACGCGCGACGGCGCACCCGCGTCCGCGAACCCGCTCCGCAGCGTGGCGTCGTGCAAGCGTCAGATCGCATGACCATCTCCTGAAGAGTCGGACATCGACGAACCGTGCCGTACGCGACCCCGACCCCGCGTCGACGTCTCGAGACTACGCGCATCGCGGCGAGGCGGGGAAACAAGCTGTGAGAGCGCGGCAGGTCCGTGTCGGCGGCCTGCGCGACCGTAGGGGTCCAAGCGGTCAACGAAAAGCCTCAGTTGCTCGGCGTGGCGCGCGCGGGACGACGCGCGGACCGAAAGGCGACCTTGGCGGCGGCCGAGCCAAGCAGATCCTCCGCATTGGAGCGAATTGTCGCAGTTCTGCGTCGCCTCGCTTCGATCGACCCGATCGGGCGATCGACGTCCACAGCCGGCGTCCCGTTGACCCGACCCAGGAATCCATGCACGCTCGCCGCGTTTCGAGGCGCTGCGAGAAGGTCGAACGGCTGGGGATTGCCCCCGTCGTCCAGGTGGCACCCGCCACGGCCGGCGCAGACCGCGAAAGGGGAGCCCCATGCAACCGTCGCCGCTGCTGTCCATCGTTCTGCCCATCGCGCTCGCGGTCATCATGCTCGGCCTGGGCTTGGCCTTGAGCTGGGCGGACTTTCAGCGGGTCGCGCGCTATCCGCGCGCCGTGACGGCCGGTCTGCTGGTCCAGGCGCTGGTGCTGCCCGCGGTGGCGTTTGGCCTCGCGCACGCCTTCGCGCTTCCGCCGCCGCTCGCCGTCGGACTGGTGCTGCTCGCCGCTTCGCCTGGCGGTCCGACGGCCAACCTGTACAGCCATCTGGCAGGCGGCGACGTGGCCTTGAACCTCACGCTGACGGCCATCAACAGCGTGCTCGCCATCGTTTCCGTGCCGCTGCTGGTGGGCCTGGGCATGCAGCACTTCATGGCCCAGGACAAGCAGATCCCGCTGCAGTTTGGCAAGGTCCTCTCGGTTTTGCTCGTGGTGCTGCTGCCGGTGGCCGTCGGCATGTTGATCCGCAAGAAGAAGCCCGATGTCGCGGCGCGGATGGACAAGCCGGTCAAGATCGCGTCGGCCGCCTTCTTGGTGCTGGTCATCGTGGGTGCGGCCTGGCAGCAGCGCAGCGGCCTGGGCGGATGGTTCACCCAGGTGGGCGTGCCGGTGGTGCTCTTCAATCTGGCCAGCCTGGGCATCGGCTACGCGCTGCCGCGATTGCTCCGACTCGACGAGAAGCAGTCGGCGGCCATCGCCTTCGAGATCGGCATTCACAACGGGACCATGGCCATCGCCGTCGCGGGCACGGTGCTGGGCAATCTGGACCTTGCAGTGCCGGCGGTGGTCTACAGCCTGGTCATGTACTTCACGGGCGCGGCGTTCGCGGCCTGGGTCAAGCGACGCACGACCGCCGCTGCGGCGTAGCCGACCAAGCGGTCGCGCGATCCGGGGTTCGGGCGCAGGTGAGCAGGGCGGGGCGCCGGCGCTCGGGGCGTGTTCTGCGGGTCTCGCGCGCGCTGGCGGCGATGGCCAGGGTCGCGAACGACACTGACCCTCGAAGGGCGCGTATCGCTCGCGGCGTCTTCACTTTCCGGTGCGCTCGCGCACGAACGTCTCGATCTCGAGGCGCGCGCCGAGGTCGCGCCCCGCGTCGGAGCCACCCCCCTCGACGGCGATCTGGAGTTTGTCGCCCACCTGCGCGCCGATGGCGCCCACGCGCACGCGCAGCGGCGCGACGCCCGCGAGGCTCGAGAGCAGCGGGTGGCCGGGCAGCAAGAGCTCGACGCGCGCGCGCGGCGCGGCGATCTCGGCCTCGCGCAGCGTCACCTCGTGCGGCGTGAGCGTCACCGAGACGAACGCGCGCGGCCTCGCGTCGGCCGCCGCGACCGCGGGCCACGCAGCCGTGCGCGCGGTGCCGAGCGCGATCTCGATCGAGCCGCCCGCGAGCCGCCGCACCACCGCGCCCCCCTCGGCGATGTCCACGAGATCGTAGGTCACCCCGCCTGGCTCACCCGCGATCTGCACGCGCAGGTGCGTCTCGAACGGCTTGCCCGCGGCGGCCCCCTTGGCGAGCCCGCGGCTGCGGGCGACCTCGCGCGCGCACGCCGCGTCGTCGCCGCACGCCGGCGCGTCGCCGAGCACCAGTGCGCGGCAC
>CAITLX010000215.1 GCA_903893335.1 uncultured delta proteobacterium
CCCGACGCCGAGGCGAACAGGTTCGCCGCCCGCGCCGGGTCGCCGAAGGCCAGCAGCCTCGTCCACGCGTGGGCGAGCATCGTGAACAGCGGGTAGCCCGGAGGGTGCGCGAGCCCGCGCGTCACCGCCGCCGCGACCAACTCGGGCGCGTCGCCGACGAACGCCCCGCGCTCCGCGTGAGACCCATAGGCGACGAACCCCGCGACGAAGACGGCGAGCGCGAGCAACCCGTCGCCCAGGCCGGCGGTGCGGTCGCGGGGGGCGGCAGGGGCGAGCGTGGCCGCGGCAGCGGCCGACGAGGCGGCAGGGGCGGGGGGGCGTCGACGCGGCAGGGCGGGGACGTTACCATGCGACGTCACAGGGGAAATCCCTGGGTCGCTGGGGCGTGCTTGGGGGGCGTCCGGGGCGGAGCCGCAGCCCTTGCGCCAAGCCCTCTCCTTGTGTAAGCTGCCGCGCACAGTCTGGGTGGACCATGTGCGGGCCCCTTTTAGGGTCCGCTTTTTTCGTCTCGCGGGTTCCCAGGCTCGGGTCGTACGGGACCCGTCGCGAGACGGTCGGGTGACGTACATGTCGGCAGCCGCCAGCACAACACAAGGAGTCGCGATCGGAGCCATCGAGGCCACGATCTCGCCCGTGTTGCGCGCCCATGGCGTGGAGCTCGTCGAGCTCACCTTCCAGACCGACCGCACCGGCTGGATCCTGCGCGTCACCGTCGAGCCCCCGGCGCCCGAGGGCACCGTGCCGACGGCCGTCACGCTCGCGGCCCTCGCCCAGATCTCGCGCGACATCTCCGCCGCGCTCGACGTCGCCGACCCCATCGAGCAGCACTACCAGCTCGAGGTCAGCTCGCCCGGGCTCGACCGCCCGCTGCGCGACGCGCGCGAGTTTCGCCGCTTCGTCGGCAAGGTCGCCAAGGTGCACCTCGCCCGCCCCGCGTCCGACGGCCAGGCCGTCCTGCGCGGGCGCCTCGTCGGCGCGACCGACGACGCCGTCACCCTCGAGGTCGACGGCACCCCCATCACCGCCAAGCTCGCCGACGTTTCGAGGGCGCGGCTGGTGTACGAGCTCGAAGCGCAGCCCAAGCGGCCGCGCGCGACCCCCCTTTCGCAGTCCAAAAAGGCAAAGAGGTAATCGACGTCATGGCAACGCAAGCCGCCACGCCCGGCACCGAGGCGAGCCTCGGAAACATCCTCGACCAGGTCGCCAAGGAGAAGGGGATCGAGCGCAAGGTCCTCGTCGAGACGATCGAGGCTGCGATCCTCAAGGCCGCCCAGGGGGCGTTCGGGCCCACCCGCGAGCTCGAGGCCCGCTTCAACGAGGAGTCCGGGCAGGTCGACCTCTTCCAGTACATGACGGTCGTCGAGGCCGTGGCCGACGGCGAGCGCGAGATCTCGGCGGCCGACGCCGAGAAGCACGGGCTCGGCGCCGAGCTCGGCGAGGAGCTCGGCTTCCAGGTCTTCTGGCGCCCCGAGGACGCCCGCCGCGCGGCCGAGCAGGACCGCGAGTTCGGCGACCTGCTCAAGCTCAAGCAGGCCCGCAGCGCGTTCGGCCGCATCGCCGCCCAGACGGCCAAGCAGGTGCTCCTTCAGCGCGTGCGCGACGCCGAGCGCGACCTCATCTTCAACGAGTACAAGGACAAGAAGGGCCAGCTCATCCGCGGCATCGTCCGGCGCTTCGAGAAGGGCAACAACATCATCGTCGACCTCGGCAAGACCGAGGGCGTGCTCGGCTTCCGCGAGCAGACGCCGCGCGAGACGTACCGTCCGGGCGACCGCATCGTCGCGTACGTGAAGGACATCGACCGCGAGACGCGCGGCCCGCAGGTCATCCTGTCGCGCGCCGACGGTCGCATCGTCGAGAAGCTGTTCGAGTCCGAGGTGCCCGAGATCTACGAGGGCATCGTGAAGATCGTCGCCGTCGCGCGCGAGCCGGGCGCCCGCTCGAAGATCGCCGTGACCTCGCGCGACACCGACGTCGATCCCGTCGGCGCGTGCGTCGGCATGAAGGGCTCGCGCGTGCAGGCCGTCGTGCAGGAGCTTCGCGGCGAGAAGATCGACATCGTGCCGTTCGACCGCGATCCGGCGCGCTACGTCATCGCCGCCATCCAGCCGGCCGAGGTCCACCGCGTCATCGTCGACGAGGGCGACGGCCGCATGGAGCTCGTCGTGCCGGACGAGAAGCTCTCGCTCGCCATCGGGCGCAAGGGCCAGAACGTGCGCCTCGCCGCCCAGTTGACGGGCTGGAAGCTCGACATCATCAGCGAGTCGAAGTTCCGCCAGATGGAGGAGGAGGCGATGGTCGCCCTCCAGCAGATCGACGGCGTCACCGAGGAGATGGCCAAGCAGATGTACCGCCTCGGGTACCGCGCCATCGAGGAGGTCGCCGAGGCGACCACCGAGGACGTCACCGCGATCCCGGGCGTCGGCGAGGCCGCGGGCAAGATCAAGGAGTCGGCCGAGTCGACGATGGAGCGCCTGCGCCAGGAGCGCATCAAGGCCGCTTGCTCGAAGACCGAGGCCCTCACCGAGAAGGAGCGCCTGCTGTTCGTGCGCGGCGTCGGCGAGCGCACCGTCGTGCTCCTCGAGGAGGCGGGTTGCCGCTCGGTCGAGGACGTCCTGCGCGAGGACGAGGACAAGCTCGCGATCAAGACCGGCCTCGGCATCAAGAAGGCGCGCGCCATCAAGCAGGGCGCGCGCACCTTCCTCGACACCGAGCAGCGCGAGATCGAGGTGGCCCGCGCCCAGGCGCGCAAGGCCGCCGAGGCCGCGCGCCTCGCCGCTCCCCCGGCTGAAGAGGGCGCGGTCTCCTGACCCCACGCCGAGGAACCTCCTGTACGTGATCGACCCCCACCCCGACCCCGATCCGGCCGCCGACGCGCGCCGTGCTTCGCACGCGCGGCGCACCGAGCGCACGTGCATCGCGTGCGGCCGGAGCGAGGTCGCGTCCGCGCTGTTGCGGCTCGTCGCCGGCCCCGCAGAGGCCGACGGCGCGTGCGACGTGGCGGTCGATCTGTCGGGGGGCGCCTTCGGGCGCGGCGCGTGGGTGCACCCGGCGCAGGCGTGCATCGCGCGCGCGCCGCGGGCGCTCTCGCGGTCGCTCAAGTGCACGGTGCGCGCGACGCCCGTCGAGCTCACCCAGGCCATCGCGCTGGCGGCCGATCGCCGCGTCGAGGGGCTGCTCGCGTCGGCGTTCCGTTCGCGCAACGTGCGCGTCGGCTCCGACCCGGTCGTGTTTGGCCTGGAGACAGGCGAGGTCGTGCGCGTCGTCGTCGCGCGCGATGCCCTCGCGGTCGCCTGCCTCGGAGCCGTGCAGCGCGCGGTCGCCGACGGCATCGGCACCGCGTGGGGAACGAAAGAACGGCTCGGCGCAATCGCCGGGCGCAGTGAGCTCGGGTTGGTCGGCATCACCTCGCCCAAGTTGGCGAAGGCGATCGCAGCGGCCGCGACTCTGGCAAATGGCGTTGGCGCGCCGGCGGAAGCAAGCGGCGATGCCGTGACGGAGGCTCGATGAGCAAGGTTCGGATCTACGAGGTGGCCAAGGAGCTCGGCATGGAACACAAGGCGCTCGTCGCGCTGTTCCAATCGCTCGGCTTCGGTGACGTGCGCAACCACATGAGCTCGGTGGAGCCCGAGTTGGTCGATCGCGTGCGCCGCCATCTCGAGAAGCAGAAGACGCCTTCTGTCGTCGAGGAGCGCATCCGCCCCACGGTCGTGAAGCGCCGCGCGGCGCCCAAGCCCGTCGTCGAGGCGTCGGTGCCGGCCGCCGTGGCCTCCGTGCCCGCCGTCCCCGTCGAGGTCCCGAGCCGCAGCGCGCGGGTCAGCGCGCCGGTCGAGCCGCCCCCCGTCGCCGAGCCGGAGCGCGTGGTCGAGCGAGCGAGCGTTCGTCGCGTCGAGCGAGCCAGCGACGAGGTCGCGCCGCCCGTGGTCGTCGCGCCGCCCGAGCCCCCGCCTGTGGTGGCGCATGAGCCCGAGCCCGCTCCCGTGATGGCCCACCCCGCGGTCGTTCTGCCGCCGCCCCCGCCCCCGGTCGAAGAGCCGGCGCCGGTCGCCGCAGCCGCTGCGCCCGTGGCCGTGGCCGAGGAGCCCGCCGCGCCCCCCCCGTCGTCCACGGCGACGCCGACGTCGGCCCCGCGCGTGTCGGCCGCTCCGCGCACCGGCATCGAGACCTGGGCCGGTCGCCCCGGCGTGCCGATGCCGCCGCCCCCGGCGCCTCGCACCGCCGGCGGTCCCGTCCCGCGCCGCGTGTCGTACGACCCGCGTGCAGGCGCCAGCGCCCCGGGCGCAGCGCGCCCCGGCATGCGCCCCGGCGCGCCGATGGCCGGACGCCCGATGTCGCGCATGGGCGGCATGATGGGCAACCGCCGCATGGGCCCGAACATCAGCGGCCCGCGCAGGCCGACGATGGTCTCCACCCAGGAGATGTCGGCCCACAAGAAGGTCATCAAGATCGAGGAGAAGATCTCCCTCCAGACGCTTGCGGGCCGCATGAGCCTCAAGTCGACCGAGGTCTTGATGAAGCTGCTCTCGCTCGGCATGACCGGCGTGAACATCAACACCACGCTCGACGCCGACACCGCGAAGATCGTCGCCGGCGAGTTCGGCTGGGACGTCGAGGACGTCGCCGTCTCCGAGGAGCAGGCCATCGAGCAGGCGCGCGCCGTCGGCGAGGTCACCAACGAGGGCCTCGAGACGCGCCCGCCGATCGTCACCGTCATGGGTCACGTCGACCACGGCAAGACGTCGCTGCTCGATCGCATCCGCAAGGCCAACGTCGCGGGCGGCGAGGCCGGCGGCATCACGCAGCACATCGGCGCCTACCGCGTGGCGACGAGCAAGGGCCCGGTCACCTTCCTCGACACGCCGGGTCACGAGGCGTTCACGCAGATGCGCGCGCGCGGCGCGTCGGTCACCGACATCGTCGTGCTCGTCGTCGCCGCCGACGACGGCGTCATGCCCCAGACGAAGGAGGCCGCCGCGCACGCGAAGAGCGCGAAGGTGCCGATCATCGTCGCCATCAACAAGATGGACAAGCCCGGCGCCGACCCCGAGCGCGTCAAGCGCGAGCTGGTCGAGTGCGGCCTGGTCCCCGAGGACTGGGGCGGCGACACCATCTTCTGTCCGCTCAGCGCCAAGACGGGCGAGGGCGTCGAGACCTTGCTCGAGATGATCGCGCTGCAGGCCGAGATCCTCGAGCTGCGCGCGAGCCCGAAGCGCCCGGCCAAGGGGCGCGTCATCGAGGCGCTGCTCGACCGCGGCAAGGGCCCGGTCGCGCGCGTGCTCGTCACCGACGGCACGCTCCACGTCGGTGACGTCGTCATCGCCGGCCCCGCGTGGGGCAAGGTTCGCGCGATGACCGACGAGCACGGCCGCAACGTGGCCGAGGCCGGTCCCTCCACCCCGGTCGAGCTGCTCGGCCTCTCCGATGTCCCCAACGCCGGCGACCCCGTCGACGCGCTGAAGGACGTGAAGAAGGCCCAGGAGATCGCCGACAGCCGCAAGACGAAGGTCTCGCGCAGCCTCGTGCCCGCGAGCGCCAAGGTCTCGCTCGAGGACCTCGCCCGCCGCATGGCCGAGGCCGATCAGCTCGAGCTTCGCCTCATCATCAAGGCCGACGTGCAGGGCTCGGTCGAGGCCGTCGCCGACGCCCTCGCCAAGCTCACCACCGAGAAGGTGCGCGTCGCCATCATCCACGCAGGCGTCGGCGGCATCACCGAGGGCGACGTCAACCTCGCGGTCGCGTCCAAGGCGATCATCGTCGGCTTCAGCGTCCGCCCCGCGGGCAAGGCCGCCTCGCTCGCCGAGAGCGAGGACATCGAGATCCGCCTCTACAACATCATCTACAACGCCGTCGACGACGTGAAGAAGGCCATGCAGGGCCTGCTCGCGCCGACGCTGGTCGAGAAGCCGCTCGGCAAGGCCGAGGTCCGCCAGGTGTTCAAGATCGGCAAGCTCGGCACCATCGCCGGCTGCATGGTGCTCGACGGCACCGTGAAGCGCTCGGGCAAGGCTCGCGTCGTGCGCGACGCGGTGCAGGTCTGGGAGGGCAAGCTCAGCGGTCTGCGGCGCTTCAAGGACGACGTCAGCTCCGTCGACAACGGCTTCGAGTGCGGCATCATGCTCGAGGGCTACAACGACCTGAAGCCCGCCGACATCGTCGAGTGCTTCGAGGTCGAAGAGGTCGCGGCGACGCTCTGAGCGTCGCGCCGCCATGCACGTCGGCGTCATGAGGCTCGTGCTCTCGCTGCCGGGAGCGCGCTCGCTGAAGGACAGGCGACAGGTGGTTCGAAGCTTCAAGGAGCGGGTCAAGGGGCGGCTCGGCGTGTCCATCGCCGAGGTCGCCCCGCTCGACCGCATGCAGCTCGCGGCGTTCGGCGTCGCCGTCGTGTCGAACGACGCGACGGTGTGCGAGGCGATGCTGGGCAAGGTCGTCGCGATGGCCGACGCCCTCGCCGATGCGCTGGTGGTGGATCGCGCGGTCGAGATCGTCCCGTTCGGCGGCGGCGGCGGTGGGGTCCGCGGCGGGCTCGGCGCCGAGTCTGCCGAGTTGCTGTTCGACGACGACGACGCCGCGAGCGAAGATGACGAAGATGACGACGAGGAGGGCTGAGCGATGCCTGGTCCGACCGGAGTGAAGCGTGGGCAGCGTGTGGCCGAGCGCATTCGCGAGGAGATCGCGGCGGCGCTCGCGCGCGACGTGAGCGATCCGCGCATCGTCGACACCGTCGTCACGCGCGTCGAGGTCACCGACGACCTCTCCATCGCGCACGTCTTCGTGCGCGCGGTGGTCGGCGAGAGCAGCGAGGCCGACCGCAAACGGCTGATCGCGGGGCTGACCGCCGCGCAGCGCAGGCTGCGCCGCATCGTCGGCGCGAAGCTCGCGCTGCGCCGCGCCCCCGATCTCAACTTCCACTACGACGTCGGGGCCGACGCGAGCGACCGCGTCGGCGCGCTGCTCGCCGAGATCGAGCGCGAGCGACGCGGGTCGGGCGAGTCGAGCTGAGAGTCGGTCGCCGCGTCGCGGTCGTGGGTCAGCGCAGGGCGGCGGCGCGCGACTCGGAGCGCTCCCACATGCGCACGTAGCCCTCGGCCGAGCGGAACATCGGCTCGAGGTCGGCGTCGGACATGCCGATGTGGCGCGCGTCCTCGATGAGCTCCGGCAGCATCCCGACGTGGACGAAGCCCTCGGTGTCGAAGTCGACGGCGCGGTTCCCGAGCTGAGGGCGCGAGAAGGAGACGTCGCCGCCGAAGGCCGTGAACGGGTACGTGATGCCGGCGGTCTGCGCGGCCGAGCAGCCCGCGTCGACGCCGAAGCGCGGGCCCGGTGCGCCCGCGAAGCCGTTCGAGTCGAACCCGACGCCCAGCGCCGGGTAGCCCCCGTGGGCGGTGATGCTCGCGACGCGGTCGCGGTAGGCGCGCGCGGCGTCGGGGTTGGCCGGGTCCTGGCAGCGAGGGAGCTTCGCGGTCGAGACGCCGCCGAGGGCGTAGAGGTCGCCGGCGTTGCTCCTGCCGTGCGTGCCGGCGGCGGGGTAGTCGTACGCGTGCAGCAGCTCGTACGCGCGCTGGTAGGCGCGCTTGGGCAGGTGGTCGACCTCGACGATCATCCCGCGGAGCATCATCTCGTGCAGCAGCGTCTCGCCGAGCGGTTGCAGCCCGGCGCGCTGGCAGTACTCGCCCGGCAGCGCGGGCTCCTTCAGCTTGGTGAGGTAGGGCAGCAGCGTGCCGATCGGTGACGTCGCGAGGCCGGACACGTCGACGGGCGGTGGCCCGGCGTAGTCGTCGCGCGGGGCGTTGAGGCCGCCGAACTTCACCGCGCCGTGGTCGAAGCCCCCCTCGACGTCGGGGCAGTCGACGTCGCTGAAATTGCCGAAGTAGCCGCTGTTGCCCATGTTGCCGATCTCGATGAAGCCGCGGTGCCCGTCGCCGGCCGAGAAGGCGTTGTCGTACTTGTGGACGGGGAAGACGGCGCGCACGCCGCGCGCGTAGTAGTCGTCGAGCTTGGCGCGCACCGTCGCCTCGTCGCACGCGGGGTAGCCGGGTCGCGCGCGGACGAAGCAGTCGAAGAGGTTGGAGGTCTCGATGCCGAGGATGACGGCGAGCTTGCCCGCGCCGATGACGCTGCGCGCCTCGGCGGGCGTCGTGACGACGCGGAACCACCCGCGCCCCGGGCCGCCCGACTGCGCGTCGACGTAGCGCTCGAGGGCGCGCGTCGCGTCGAGGATCTGATCGACGCTGACCATCTCGTTGCACGAGATGCGCTGGGGCTGCGCGTGGATGCCGACCGCCAGCGCGCACAGCACCTCGTTGGTCGTCGCGTGCTGCACCATCAGGCGCACGCCGCCGAGCCAGGCGCGCTCGAGCCACCGGTAGTACATGCGCTGGTGCGTCGTGCTCGTCGCGACCTTGGGCCAGTCGACGAAGTCGGGGTAGCCCACCGTGTGGTGGTTGAAGCTCCCCGTGTCGGCGGCGACCAGGATGCCCGCCGCGCTCGTGGCGTCGAACGGCGCCCCCCCCATGAAGTAGCCGACGACGTCCTTGCGGCCGTCGGCCCCGTGAAAGGGCTCGCAGCTACCGAGCGCGTGCTCGACGCCGAGCGGGTGGAACGGCGCGCCGTGGAACACGCCGCCTGCGCCGAACGCCAGGTTGGTGAACATGTGCTCGTGCGCGTCGACGATGCCGAAGAGATCGCCGTCGGCGAAGTGGGTCTTCGTCGGGGTGCCCGTCGCGTCGACCGTGAGCTCGGGGAAGGGGGCGCAGCCCGCGCTCGGGTAGAACGCCACGCGCGCGGCGCCTGCCGCGTCCGTCACGAGCCCGCCGACCCCGACGTAGGCGCCGGTGGCGTGGCTCCGCAGGACGAACCTGCCGGGCTGCGCGTCGGCAGGCTGCACGTCCCACTCGGCGGGCGAGACGAAGCCGTCCTCGTTGCGCGTGACGTCGGACTCGAGCGTCTGCGCGCGGCCGAGCGCGCCCCCGTCGCCGGCGACGACGAAGCGCCCGTCGCCGTCGCGCAGCAGGTACGTGCCGAGGTCGGCCGGTCGCAGCGTGAGCTTGGCCGCCGAGGCGACGTCCTTGCCGCTGAACGCGAAGCTCGCGCCGTCGCCGGAGGCCACGAGCAGCGCTCCTGCGTCGCGCCCCTGCTCCGCGCCATCGACGACGAAGCAGCCCCCCGCGAGGCCGTGCAGGTCCCCCGCGTACGCGCCTGGACGCGCGCCGTAGCTCGGCAGCGGCAGGAGGGGCTCGTCCGTCGTGCAGCCGACAGACGAGAAGAGCGACGTCGCGAGGACGCAGGTGAGCAGCGTCGTGCGGGGCAAGGACATCAGGTTCCGGCGAGGGTAGGCCGGAGGAGGGCGCGGCGTCACGCGCCGCGCGAACCCCGCGCTCGCGGTCAGCTCTTCTTCTTGAACGCGCCGAGGTGCGTGACGTACCAGCCGCCGGCCCACGAGATGACCGTGTGCACGTCGAGCGTGTGCGTGCGGCCGTCGAGCTCGTAGCGCAGCTTGCCGTGGAAGCTGCGGTGGTAGCCGATCTTGTTCCACTCCTTGCCCGGCGCGACCCAGGTCGGCGGCGTGCCGAGCTCGAACGAGACGAAGCGCGCGCCCTCCCACGAGCGACGCTTGCGCGCCATCTCGCGCACGTCGCGGTGGTAGGCCGCGAGGAGCTGCGCGTGGTAGCGGCCCGGGTCGGCGACGTCCTTCAGCGGGAGGAACGGCTCGCGCGGGAAGAAGAAGTCGTCGGCGAGCTCGGGCTTGCCCTGCACGAGCGCGTCGAGCAGGTGCGCTGCGCGCGTCGCGAGGTCGTCGCTCGCGAGCGCGGGGCGCTCGTGGTTGTCCGACGCTGCCGCCGAGGCGCCGGCGTCGGGCGCGTCGTCGGCCGCGGCGGTGCTCGCGAAGGCGAGCACCGCGACGAGCGAGGCGAAGCGAAGGGCGCGCAGAGGTGAGCCCGGTCTCAGAGAGCGCCCGTCTTGCCTTCGATCAGAAGTCGCCCGTCTTGCCTCAGAACGGCAGGGGCTTGTTCTTCGGCTTCTCGACGGCCGGCTTCTGGGCCTTGTCCTTCTTGGCCGCGGGCTCGGCGGCAGCCTTGGGGGCCGAGCCGTCCTGGTCGAGGATGATGAACTGCACGCGACGGTTGCGCGAGCGGCCGCCGTCGGTGACGTTCGGCGCGACGGGCTTGTCGGAGCCGTAGCCGCGCGCGGTGAGGCGCGAGGGCTCGACGCCGTGGCCGAGCAGCCAGGTGCGCACGGCGTTGGCGCGCTGATCGCTCAGCACCTTGTTGTGATCGGCCGAGCCGACGTTGTCGGTGTGGCCCTGGATCTCGAGGCGCTTGATGCGCGGCGTGCGCACGATGGTGTCGGCGAGCTCGGTGAGCAGCGCGGTCGAGTCGGTGGCGATGTTCGCCGAGCCGGTCTCGAAGTGCACCTGCTGCTTGATGCGCACCTCCTTGTCGGTCACCTCGACGAGGGCGCTCTTCGGGCGCTTGTGCGCGACGATGTCCGAGCGGACGTCCTCGCGGGCGCGCACGTCGGCGCTCTGCACTTGCAGCATGTAGCCCGCCGCGTCGGCCTTGAGGCTCACGGTGCCGGGCTGCAGACCCTCGAACCGGAAGGCGCCGGTCGCGTCGGTCTGGAGCTGGACCTCCTTGCCCTGGCCGTCGGTGAGCTTGATGGTCGCGCTCGCGAGCGGGGCCATGCCGTCGGCGTCGAGGACGCGACCGACGACCGCGCCGACGCGCGGCAGCGCCTCGAGGGCGCAATCGACGTCGAACGTGGACTGCGCGTTGTCACCCGTGGCCGGGGCGGCGGGGGCAGCGGGAGCCGCCGGCGCAGCGGGGGCCGGAGCGACGGCTGCCTGCGGCTGAAGCACGGGGCCGCCCCAGGGCGAGGTCGCGGGCGCGGTGCCCCACGCAGACGCGGGGGGAGCAGCGGCGGCGGGCGCGGCTGCGGCGGGCGGGGGCGCGGAGAGACCCACGGTGACGGTGCACTGGCCGTCCTTGTAGCCGTCGGCGTGGACCGCGAAGGTGTACGAGCCCGGCTCGACGTCGGCCGAGAGGAAGCGCCCGTCGAGGCCGCTCGCCATGGCCGTCGTCGTGCGGCCCTCCCAGCGGACGATGGCGTTGGCCACGCCGTCCTGCTTGTCCTTCTCGTGCACGAAGCCGCGGATCTTGCGCTCGGCCTTGGCGACCGCCTCGGCCTTCTTGGGCTCGGGGGGCGGCGGCTCCTGCGCGTCGATCGCCCAGCCGAGGCCGAGCCAGAGGTCCCACTTGGGCGTGGGGGCGAGCTCCTCGAGGAAGGTCGAGGTGCCGGAGGTGCCGACGTCGATGGCTGCGAGGGCCTCGAGCCCCTTGACGAAGGGGTAGCCGCGCACGCCGAGCGTGAGCGTCGACGGGATGGTCGAGAAGCTCGCGTTGTTGCCGAGGCAGGCGTCGCCCGAGTAGCTCTTCGCCGGGTCGCACGTGTAACCCTGACGGTTGATCGGGATGCCGAGGTTCCACTCGAGGAACGGGCGGACCTTCTCGAACATGCCCTCGACGCCGAGGCCGATGAGGAACGAATCGACGCGGTTGATGCCGAGGCCGAAGCGCTCGATGCGCGTGATGGGCGCCGCGCGGCGCGTCTCGGTGCCCGAGATGAGCTTGCCCGAGTTGTCGAAGAAGTAGCCGAGGTTGCCGTGCAGGCGCAGCGGGGTGCCGCCGCCCTTGGGCTCGCGGAAGTCGGCGGTCGCCGCGCCGCGCAGGCGAACGCTCGTGCCCGCGCCGTCGATGCCCACGCCGCCCGTGCCGTTGAGGAACACGAGCTCGGTGGTGCCGCCGAAGCTGAGCGTCTGGCCCGGCTTCGGGGGCATGAACGCCTTGAGGCCGAGGGTGGTGTCGCCGAGCACCTGCAGCAGCTCGGGGCGGCCGTGGTTGTTCGAGTTGGCGAAGTTGCGGAACGAGCCGAAGGCCTCGAGCCAGTCGGTCGCGGAGACCGAGAGGCCGAGCGCGCCGCCGAAGTGGCTGACGCTGTCGTCGGTGATGGGGCCCGCGCACGGCGTGCCGGCGTTGCAGAGGAAGTTGGAGCCGGTGAACCAGTCGGTGAGCACCGTCAGGCGGAACGTGCCTGCGGGGCCGCCCGTGGCCGAGACCATGTGCAGCAGGCCGGTCGCGCCCGAGACGCTGTTCTGCTCGAGCAGAGAGGCAGCGCGCGCGTCGGCGGGGGACTCGGCCGCGGCCGGAGCCTTGGCGGTCGCGGCGCCGCGGGCGCTCGCGCCCGACGGGCCGACGCTGGCGCCGAACGACCAGCCTGCGCCTGCAGCGGGAGCAGCGGCGGGCG
>CAITLX010000216.1 GCA_903893335.1 uncultured delta proteobacterium
CCGCTCAGGTCCGCCGGCTCGCCGGCCCGGCGAGCGGCAGCGAGACGCGGAACGTCGTGCCCGGGCCCTCGGTCGCCGCGACGCAGATCGTCCCGCCGTGCGCCTCGGCCGCGCGGCGGCAGAACACGAGGCCGAGCCCGCGGCTCGTGCGTGACTCGGCGTCGTCGTCGCCCGCACCGAGACGCACGTACTTCTCGAACACGCGCTCGCGGTGCGCCTCGGGGATGCCAGGCCCGTCGTCGCGCACCTCGAGCTCGAGCCCGTCGGCGGTGCGCCGCGCCTCGAGCTGCACGTGCCCGCCGGGCGGCGTGTACTTCAGCGCGTTGTCGACGAGGTTCTCGAGCACGCGGCGCACGAGATCGCGATCGAGGCGCGCCTCGCCGACCTCGGTCGAGCCCACGACCGTCAGGTGGTGGGCGTCCTCGGCGGCGCGACCTTGCATGTCGTCGCACACCTCGGTGAGCAGCGGGAGCACGTCGACCTCGCTGCACGCGGCCACGAGCGCGCCGTCGTCGCTGCGGCCGATGTCGAGCAGGTTCATCACCATGCGCTGCATCGTGTCGCTCGCGCCCATGATGAACGTGAGCGACTTCTTCGCGTCGTCGGGCATGCCCACCATGCGCTCGGCGAGCTGCGCGTGCAGGCGGATGCCCGTCAGCGGGTTCTTCAGGTCGTGCACGACGAGCGTGAAGACCTCCTCCTTCTGCGACTGCGCGCGCTCGAGCGCGTCGCGCTGCGCCCGGATCGTGTCGTAGCCCGCGCGCAGCTCGCCCGCGAGGCGCCGGATGCGCAGCAGCGACCGCACGCGCATCAGCAGCTCGGTGCGGTGGATGGGCTTGGTCAGGAAGTCGTCGGCGCCCGCGTCGAGCGCGCGGTCGTGCACGCTCGGCTCGTCGAGCGCGGTGAGAAAGACGATGGGCACCTCGTCGCCGCGCGGCAGCGCGCGCAGGCGCCGACACGCCTCGAAGCCGTCCATGCCGGGCATGACGATGTCGAGCAGCACCAGATCGGGCGTGCGCTCGGTGAACGACGCGAGCGCCTCGTCGCCCCCCGGCGCGAGCGCGACCTCGTAGCCCGCGAGGTCGAGCAGCGCGGCGGCGACGGCGCGGTTCTTCTCGTGGTCGTCGACGACGAGCACCCGGGCGACGGGGCTCAGCGTGCGCGGCAAGACGGGCGGAGGGCCAGGGGTCATGGCGCGCGCAGGGTCAGCGTCCGCCGAGGATCTTCTTCACCTTGTCGAGCAGCGCGTCGATCTTGAACGGCTTGGTCATGTAGTACCGCGCGCCCGCCGACATGCCCGCGATGACGTCGGCGGGGCGATCGAGCGCGCTGAGGAACATGACGGGGACCTTCGCCCACTTCGGGTTGGCCCGCACCTGCTTGACGAGGTCGATGCCGGTGACCTCGGGCATGTTCACGTCGACGATGAGCAGATCGATGGCCGGCGGGCGGTCGAAGCGCTCGAACGCCGTCGCGGCGTCCTCGGCGACCTCGACCTCGTAGAACACGCGCAGCGCCATGGCGACGCCCTGGCGAATCGCGGCGTCGTCGTCGACGACGAGGATGCGCTTCTTGGAGAGGTCGGCCATACGGCCGATATTGACACATCCTGGGGGGTGGCGTCGCCCGTCGCGCGCACCGAGTGCGCGCGGGCGGTCCTCGCCCGATCCGGGGGCAGCCGGCGACTCAGGGGTGGACGACCTGCGTGCCGGGCGGGGGCGTGAAGGTGAACTCGCCGGAGCCGATGGGCGTGTTGACCGACGCGTTGGAGAAGTCGAACCGGTTGCGGTTGCCCTGCGCGTCGAGGATGAGCACGCGCCGCACCTGCGCGGTGGCGGCGTCGACGTAGAGCAGCACCTTCTGGTAGGCGGGCGTGGCCTCGCGCGGCGTGCCCTCGAGCACCCAGCCCCCCTCGAACTTCATCGCCGCGGCGTCGAGCAGGCGCAGCGTGAAGGCCTTGGTCAGCTCGCCCTGGCCCATGAGGAACGCGAGCGCGGCGGGGTACTGGCTCTTGTCCACCGCCTGCTCGAACATCTGCGCGTTCTCCTTCTCGTAGACGCGCAGCACGTGGCCGTCGGACACCACGCGGTTGCCGGTGGGCTCGCGGTAGGTCCAGTTCATCTTGCCGGGCTTCTCGAAGACGACGTGCCCCTCGGAGGTCTTCTTCTGGCCGTGCGCCTTGACGACGTACTCCTGCTTGAAGTCGGCCTGGAAGCTCTTGGTGCGGTCGTAGAAGCCCTGCACGCGCGTGGCGATCTGCGCGGCGTCGGCGGGGGTGGTCGCCGCCGTGGCGTCGTCGGCGAGGGCGCTCGGGCCGGCGAACACCAGCGGGGCGGAGAGGGCGAGGGCGAGGGCCAGGGCGCGCATGGGGGGTCTCGGGGTTGGACGTACGGGCGAGGCCGTTCGGTGCAACGGCTTTAGCACCGGCAGGCGAGGCTCACACCGGATCGCGGCGCTTGAGCACGACGAGCAGCACGGCCATCGCCGCGAACGTCATGCCCAGGAGCACGGCGACCGGCTGCCACGCCTGGTCCCAGCCGGTGAAGTTGAGCGCGCCCGAGAAGCGGTCGTCGGCGGCGACCTGCGCGATCGCGCAGTCGAAGTGCCCGTGCTTCACGAACAGGTCCGACGAGGTCATCGTGGCGTCCTTGAGCTTGAGGTCGATCGACCACGCGTCCTCGGCGGCGATGGCGGCGCGCTCCTGCGCCACGAGGCCTTGCAGGCCCCAGCGCGCCGGGATGGCGGCCATGAGCCACTTGAGGTCCGGGTTGGTCGTCATCGGCACCATCAGGCCGCCGAGCACGACCTGGGGGATGAGCGCGATGGGCGTCAGCGCCATGGCCGCCTCGCTCGACATGACGACGGTCGAGAGCAGCAGGCCGATGGCCACCGCGCACATGGCCGTCACGATGAGCATCAGCAGCTCGGTGACGAACGCGACGGGGCCGCCGCCGAAGCCGAGCGCGACGAAGACGATGCCGAGCAGCAGCGTGCACTGCACGATGCACACGACCGTGAGCAGCGCGTACTTCGAGAGCACGTACTGAAA
>CAITLX010000217.1 GCA_903893335.1 uncultured delta proteobacterium
AGCATCGCCGCGAAGCTCGCGAGCAGCCGCGTGCGCAGGGCCTCGAGCCCTGGCGCGTGGGGGACCTCGGCGGCGACGTCGGCGGCGATCTCGTCGAGCAGCTCGAAGGGGGCGAGCAGGCGCGCGAGGGACGGGGACGCAAGCTGCGCCGCGTAGAACGTCCAGATCGGCTCGAGCGCCTCGCGCAGGCCGTCGAGCGTGAGGGGCGCGGCGCCGTCGGTGGGGCGCGTGACCGACCACACCGCGCCGCTGCTCACCTTCACGCGGTCGCGCCGCGGGTCGCCGCCTCGGCCGCTCATGGCGCGAACAGCGCCCTCGCGCGCTCCGCGCTGCCGCGCGCCGTCGTCCAGGCGTCGAGGTGCGCGCGGCTGGACGCGCGCACGTGGGCCGCGAGCGTGCGCCACGCGCCCTCCTCGTGGGCGCGCGTCGCGTCGGGGAGCGCGGGGACGTGCTCCGCTGGCGGCACCATCGAGAACGCGACCTCGCCCGGAAAGGCGGCCTCGAGGCGCGCGCACTGCTCGGGCGACGGAGGCGTGCAGAGGAAGAGCCCGAGCATCGAGTCGAACGGGAAGGGGCCCGCCGCGGCGATGGCGTCGATCAGCGCGTCGAGGCGCGGCGCGGGGAGCTTGCCGAGGAAGAGGCGCAGGTTGGCGAGCTCCATGGCGGCGGCGCGGCGCAGCAGGCCGACGACGCCCGCGGGGCTTCGCACGAGGTAGCCCGCGCCGTACGTCGAGGCGTACGAGCCGTAGCAATCGGGGCAGCGCAGCGGGCAGCCGCGCGCGACGGGGAGGGTGCGCCCGGCCGGGAACGCCGCCGCGTCGAGCCGCGAGACGGCGTCGTAGGTCGGGAACCAGTCGGCCGTCAGGCAGTCGGTCACGTCGAACTCTGCCTCGGTCATGCGGCGCGCGACCGGCGCTTCGCCGCGCGCGTGCACGTTGGGGAGCCCCGCGGTGGCCCGCCCGGCGACGAGCGCCTCGACGAGCGCCGCGAAGCCGACCTCCGAGTCGCCGACGAGCACGAAGTCGGCGAGCCGCGCGTCGAGCAGCTCGCGCGCGAGGTGCCCCGCGGTCACGCCGCCGACGACGATGGGGACCTCGGGCCGCAGCGCGCGCACGTGGCGCACGAGCGGCGCGAAGCCCGAGACGCCGAGTGCCCAGTGCAGGTCGGCGGCGACGACGCGCGCCTCGAGGATCTCGTCGTCGTCGAGCTCGAACGCGTAGCGCCCGAGCTTGCTCCCCGCGAACGCGTTCACGCTGGTGAGCGCGCCCGCGGGGACGACGAGATCGTTGAGGTGCCCGTGGGGGTGGACGTACAGCAGGTCCAAGGCGGGGCTCTCGCGGCCTCTCTTCGACTCAGGCCTTGCGCAGCTCGCCGAGCAGGTGCGACCAGTCGCCGGCGCGCGCCGTGATGCCCGGCGCGAGTTCGTCGAGCAGCGCTCCGACCTTGGCGACGTCGACGCGCGAGGCGTCCTCCTTCTCCTCGAGGTAGCGGACGCCGAGCGGTCCGACGACGCGGAAGTAGGCCTCGCTCTCCGCTGCCTTCGACACGAGCAGCGTGAGCTCGGGCTGCCCGTCGGCCGCCCAGCGCAGCAGCATGCCGCCGGCTGCGGGACGAGCCTTGAGGAAGCGCCAGCCGGCCGCGGTGTCGGAGCCGAGCAGCCCACGCAGCGTCTGGGTCACCTTCTCGGTGGCCGACGCGAGCGTGAGGTCGTCCCAGTCGACGGTGAAGGGATCGGCCTCGTACAGGTGCGGCGGCAGGTCGGCGTACGCGAGCGCGTGCACGTAGTGGTACGTGATGTTGCTCTGGAACACGTTGCCGACGAGCAACTCGTTCTGCACGCGGCTCGCGGCGGCGTCCTCCTTCAGCACCTTGCCGGCGTACCAGAACTCGAAGCCCGCGACGGCGCGCGTGATGACGCTCTCGTAGCGCTCGCAGTACGACTTGCGAAACTCCGGCGTCCAGCCCGTCTCGTTCAGGATCGTCGCGACCTCGATGGCCTTGTTCACCGCGAGCCCGGTGCCGACGGAGTAGACCGGGTCGGCGAAGCAGTACGCGTCCGACACGAGGATGTAGTCGTCGGTGGCCGCGACGGGCGCCGAGCGCGCGAAGTTGTTGCGCACGTAGATGCGGTTGTACGCGCTGCTCGCGTCGATCGGGCGCGGCTCGAGCTTGTAGTTCGGCGCGATGTTCGCGCTCGTGATCGCGTAGTAGTCCTCGCGCGAGATGCGCTCGTGGCGCGACACGATGCCGTAGCTGAGCAGCTTCTCGCCGTAGAGCGGGATCTGCCACGTCCACATCCCGTCGCGGATCTTGGTCAGGATCGTGGACCGCCCCGGGCGCCAGTCGGAGCCCTCCTCGGCGAGCACGCGGCGGTGCGTGTTGCTGTAGCGCAGGAAGCTCCAGCCACGGTCCTTGATGGCCGCGTGGAAGGCCTCGGGCTTGTTCTCGAGGACGTTCCAGTAGCCCCAGGTCGTGAACACGGGCCAGAGCACCTTCGTCTGCCGCAGCAGGCTCGAGAGCACCATCGCGGGGCCCGAGCAGTCGATGATCTGGTGGGCGACTTTGTACTCGTTCCAGTCGGTGCGGACGATCTTCTGCTCGAGATCGATGGCGATGACCTTCTCGTGGCGGACGGGCACCTTCCACGCGTCGAGCATCACCTGCTCCATCTCGGTGCGCGTGATGTGCATGGCGCCCTGCAGGCCGCCCTCGGGCAGCGGGAACGACGCCGCGCTGCCCTCCTCGATGAAGGTCGTGCCGTACTTGGGCGAGTAACTGGGGCACTTCATGAGCGCCGGCAGCAGCTTCTGAAGCTCGGGGTGGCGGAACTGCTCGGGGATGATCGACTCGCCGATCTTGTACGACCCGGGCTCGGCCTCGAGCAGCACCGTGTTCTGGTTCTTCAGGAAGTGCTTGAGCGTGATCCCGGCGATGCCGCCGCCGATGATCAAGTAGTCGACATGCTCCATGGACAGTCTCCCAATGCTGGTAACGCGCCCGACCGTAGCTTCGGGGCTGGGGGGAACATCGGCCCTTCGCCCCATCCCGCGCGGAGGCCACGGGCGAAAGACGGATCGAACAGACCGCATCGACGCGAGGTCGTCAACGGCATGAGTATTGACGCAGCGCGGCATCGGCGCGGCTCGACGCCTGGCGCCACGGTGCGCCCGCTGCCCACGTTGTCCCACTTGTTTTGTGGTCGGTGAAGCCTGGCGAACGAGAACTCCTGGACAGGAGGGCGTCGCGCATCGTATCGGTTCTCATGGTCGCGGCGCGCCTTGCGCCGGGGCCGAGCCACCGCGCCCGACGAGTACGCAGACCTGCCAGTGCAGGGCCAGGCGTCATCGCGGGGGGGCCACGGTGGGCGCGGGCGGAGTCACGCCTGCGCGGAGGGAGCCCCCTGCATGCTGTCGTCAAAGGACGTTCTGCGCGCCGTGAAGGCGGCCTCCTGGGCCACCACCCAGGAGCTCGAGGCGTTCCTCGCCCAGGTCGAGCCGGTCGAGCCGGCCGAGCTCTTGAAGATGCTCGAGCTCGTCGCCGAGCGCGGCATCGACGCGTCGCTCGCGCGCAGGCGGTCGGCCGCCTTCGCGCGGCTCGCGACCGGGGTGCGAGGCGACGACCTGGGCCCGGCCTACGTCCGCGCGCTCAAGAGCGCCGACGCGCAGGTTCGCACCATGCTCGGGACGCTCATCCTCGGCGTCGAGAGCGTCGCGGCCCACGGCGAGCTGTGCGCGATGCTGCGCTCGAGCGACGCCGATCTGCGCCGCACGGTCGCCGGCGTGCTCAAGCGCGTCGGCGGCACGACGGTGTTCAGCACGCTGACGACGATGTGCGGCGAGCCCGACCTCATCGGGCGCCTCGAGGTGGTCGACGCGCTCGTGTCGAAGTGGGCGCACCGCGCCGTGCCGGGCCTGGCCAGCGTGGTGCGCGTCGGCAAGCCCATCGAGCGCGCGCACGTGCTGCGGCTCCTGGGCGACACGACGCTCATGGCGTCGGACCTCGACGGCGCGCGCGCGGCCATCGAGATCGGCCTCGGCGACCAGGACGAGCGCGTCGTGGCCACCGCCATCACCGCCTTCTGCCGCTCGTGCAGCGAGGATCAGTACTTCACCTTCATCGAGCCGACGTTCGCGTGGCCGTCGGTCACCGTCGTGCGCGCGGCGGTCGACGGCCTGCGGCGCTTCTCGTCGGAGCGCGCGGTGCAAGTGCTCGCGGCGCGCTTCCACGCGGGCCCCGACCCCATCCGCGAGGCCGTGCTCGACGTGCTCGAGGCCCTCGGCAGCGACGAGGCCGTCGTCGGGCTCGTGCGCGCGATGCACCACCCCTCGTCGGCGCTGCGCGCGCGGGCGGCCGAGGCGCTGCACAAGGTGGTGAACGAAGCGCGCATCGACGTGCCGCGCGCGCTCGTGCACCTCATCTCGAGCCGCGACGCGTCGGTGGCGCGCACCGGCATCACGATGGCCAAGCGCCTCGACGACGGCCGCGGCGGGCT
>CAITLX010000218.1 GCA_903893335.1 uncultured delta proteobacterium
CGCCGGGGCAGTTGGCGAGGAGTCCCTCCTGCGCGTCGGGCACGAGCGCCTCGGGCACGCAGTGCGCGCCGCCGCACGAGGGGCTGCACGCCGGGAACTTCTTCGGGTCGACGAGCGCGGGGCCTTCGTACGGGCACTCGAGGACGACGGGCGGCTTCGTCGGCCCGGGGTCGCAGGACTGCGTGCACGCGCCGGTCAGCTTGCCGGTCGTCGGGTCCGTGCAGGGGACGCAGAGCTCCTCCTTGTCGCAGACGTCGCGCGGCAGGAGGTCCTTCTTGTCGGCGACGAGCGGCAGGCACTTCGACAGGCAGCGCCCCTCGGCTTTCGCGATCGACGCGCAGGTCTTCGGGATGAAGTTGCCGCCGCTCTCGATGGCCGGGTCGGGCGTGCAGAAGCCGGCGCCGCCCTTGGGCGTCAGGCAGGTCGCGAGCTGGCCCTCCTGGTCGTCGGGCACGAGCGCCTTCGGGACGCAGTGCGCGCCGCCGCACGCGGGCGCGCACGCGCCGAACGTCGCCGGGCCGACGCTCGGTCGCGTGCTCGACGCCATCGCGCGCCTCGCCGGAGGCCCGCGGTGACGGCCCCCGTCGCCGACCTCGGAGCGCGCGCGGGCAGCGAGGAGCCGCACGGCGAGGCCGTGCGCCGCATGTTCGACGGGCTCGCCGGGCGCTACGACCTGATGAACCGCCTGCTGTCGGGCGGCGTCGACGTCGCGTGGCGCCGCGCCGCGGTCGGCGCGCTCTCGTCCCTGCCCGACGGGCCGCTTCTCGACCTCTGCGCGGGCACGCTCGACCTCTCGGCGATGCTCGAGCGCGCCCACCCCACGCGACGCGTCGTCGCGACCGACTTCGCTCCGCGCATGCTCGAGCGGGGCCTCGCGCGCGGCGTCACGCGCCGCACCGAGACGGTCGTCGCCGACGCGCAGGCGCTCCCGTTCGAGCCCGCGTCGTTCGCGGGCGCCATCTGCGGCTTCGGCCTGCGCAACGTCGCCGACCTCGATCGCGCCCTCGCCGAGGCGCGCCGCGTGCTCGCCCCCGGCGGCGTGCTCGTCGTGCTCGAGTTCTTCCGCCCCGTGCGCGCCTCGACGCGCGCGTTCCACGCGCTCTACGCGCGCGGCGTGATGCCCACCGTCGGCAGGCTCGTCGCGGGCGACGGCGACGCCTACCGCTACCTCGCGCGCTCGATGGCGGGCTTCGTCACGCGCGAGCAGCTCGAGCAGCGCCTGCGCGACGCGGGCTTCTGCGCGGTCACCGGCGACGACCTGCTGCTCGGCATCGCGTCGGTCGTGCGCGCCGAGGTGCCGCGGTGACGCGCGACGCCCGCCGCAAGATCGTCGTCGGCGTCACGGGCGCCTCGGGCGCGCCCTACGCGCAGCGCCTGATCTCGCTGCTCGCCGCCCACCCCGGCGTCGAGCTCGCGTGCGTGCTGAGCACCACCGCCGAGGAGGTGTGGGAGCTCGAGTGCGGCGGCCACCCGCGCGACCTCGGGGTGCGCACCTGGGGCGGCCGCGACTACGGCGCGCCCTTCGCGAGCGGCAGCGCCGGGTGGCACGCGATGGCCATCGTGCCCTGCTCGATGGGCACCGCGGGGCGCATCGCGGGCGGCGTCAGCGAGTCGCTGCTCACGCGCGCCGCCGACGTGATGCTGAAGGAGCGCCGCACGCTCGTCGTCGTGCCGCGCGAGATGCCCCTCTCGACCATCCACCTGCGCAACCTGCTGACCCTGGCCGAGGCGGGGGCCACCGTCATCCCCGCCGCGCCCGGGTTCTACGGCAAGCCGGCCGGCATCGCCGACCTCGTCGACGCGGTCGTCGCGCGCGTGCTCGACCACCTCGGCGTCGAGCACGACCTCGGCCACCGCTGGGGCGAGGGCCCCCGATGACGCCGCTGGTCGAGGCGCTCGTGCGGGGAGCCGGGCTCGGCGCGATCGCGGACGCGCGCGCAGCCGGGCGCGTGCCCGACGACGCAGCCCTCGCGCCGCTCGAGGGGTGCGATCTCCTGGCGCTCGGCGCGTGCGCCGACGCCGCGCGGCGGCTCGAGCTGACCGACGAGGTGCGCGTGTGGGTCCCGGCGCCGCCGACCGCCGCGCCGGGCACGCTCGTCTTCGACGCGTCGGTGCACGACCGCGGGACGGCGCTCTTGCGGCGCGTCGCGTACGCGCGGCTCGCGGGGCCGCTCGGCCAGCGCATCGTGCTCGACTGGAGCGCGCTCGGGCTCGAGATCTGCCAGGTCGCGCTCGGCTTCGGCGCGTCCGACCTCGCGGGCCCGATCGCGTCGCGCCGCGGCCTGCCGCTGCTCGATGCCGACGGCGCCAAGGGGCAGATCAAGCGCCGCGAGATCGCCGGCTACGTCGAGCGCGCGGGCTTCCGCCCCGTTTTCGTCACGCTCAAGCCCGTGGAGGCGCTCCGCACCGCATGATCCCCGCCGATCTCGCCCCGATCGCCGCCCGCGTCGACGCCGGCGAGCGCCTCTCGTTCGACGAGGGCATGGCGCTGTACCGCCACCCCGACTGGTTCGCGGTCGGCGCGCTCGCGCACCGCGTGCGCGCGCGTCGGCACGGCGACCGCGCGTACTTCAACCGCAACCTGCGCATCGAGGTCACCAACGTCTGCGTCGCCTCGTGCCTGTTCTGCTCGTTCGCCAAGCTCGAGGAGGGCGCGCCCGGCAGCCACACGATGACGCTCGAGGAGGCGTGGGCGAAGCTCGAGGCGCGCCAGAGCGACCCGCCCGCCGAGATCCACGTCGTCAACGGGCTGCACCCCGGACTCCCGTTCTCGTACTACGAGGAGCTTCTGCGCGGCTTCAAGCGCGTGCAGCCGGGCGTGGTGCTCAAGTGCTTCACCGCCGTCGAGATCCACTTCTTCGCGCAGCTGTACGGCATGTCGCACCACGACGTGCTCGCGCGCCTGCAAGCGTGCGGGCTCGAGTCGCTGCCCGGCGGCGGCGCCGAGATCTTCCACCCCGAGGTGCGCGCGCGCATCTCGGGCGACAAGGCGACGGCCG
>CAITLX010000219.1 GCA_903893335.1 uncultured delta proteobacterium
GCTCCCGCCAAGAAGGCGAAGAACGCCGGACGCGTGCGCCGCGACGAGGCGCAGATCGCGGCGACCAAGAAGCTGGTGCTCGACTACATCGCGAAGAACCCGGGCAAGCGCTCCGAGCAGCTGCGCCCCGGTCTCAAGCTCGACCGCGCGGTGTTCACCGACGCCATCACGCGCCTGAAGGCCGACAAGAAGATCAAGAGCAAGGGCCAGAAGCGCGCCACGACCTACTGGGTCTGACGGCGCTGCCGTCCATCGGTGGCGTGAGCGCGCCGCGAGCCGTCAGACGACGGTGAGGCACCGAGCGACCATGTCGTGGTTGCCTGGGTGCGTGAACAGCATCCAGTGACCGAGGGGGAAGACGCCATGCGGCGTCTCGATGGGCTCGCACCCCGCGGCGTCCCACGAGGCGCGCGGGGTGATGAAGTCGCCGCGCGTGCCGACGGAGAACATGCGCACGCCCTCGGGCGTGGCTGCGTCTCGCACCTCGCGCATCAGCGCGTGGGCGGGCGAGGTCTGCGCCATTGCGTGCGCGACGCGCGACGGCACGAGGTCGAGCACGCGGGCCAGCGCGCTGCCGTTCAGCGGGCCGCCGACCGAGACGAAGCGCTCGACGCTCGACGCGCCGCCTGCGCACTTCAGGTAGTAGAGCCCGATGAGCCCGCCGAGGCTCATGCCGACGAGGTGCACCTTGTCGCTGCCGGTGTGGCGCCGGACGCGCTCGACCTCGCCCGCCACCAGCTCGGAGGCGAGGCGGATGTCGCCGTAGCCCAGCAGACGCTGCGGCGCCGTGAAGACGCGGAAGCCGCGTGAGCGGAGCGCGAGCCCGTAGGCCAGCGCGGCGACGCGCGGCGCGCCGAGCCCGTTGATGACGACGACAGGGGTGACCATGCGTTCACTTTAGCGGAAGCGTGGGCCGCGGGCCTGTGGCGACGCGAATGCAATCGGTCGAGGCGTCGATGGGCCGACGAGAGTCGGACGGGCTCGGGCTGCGTCAGGTAGACTTCGCGGCCAGGGGAGCGGGGCCATGCGTCGAGAATCGCCAGCGACGAGGCGGTCGGTCCGCCGATTGCCGTGCAGCGCTCCGTCGGGCGCGGCGCCGACCGAGCGAGCACGCGCCTCGGTCGCTCCGCACGTCGCGGAACTTTCGGCGCGCTCGAGCGTCGAAGCCAGGAGCACCATGCGCTTCTTCCCCATCCTCGCGCTGGCGGTCGCCTGCTCGGTGGCGGCGCCGCTCGGCCTGGTCGCCTGCGGCGGTCGCACCTCGGCGTCGGTCGCGGCGGGCACGACCCTCGCGGAGCTCCGGAGCATCAAGGGAGCCGTCGAGGTCACGCCCCCGGGCGAGGCCAAGCGCGCGCCCTATCCGCGCGAGCGCCTCGCCGACGGCGCGCGCGTGTCGCTCGGCGCCGGCGGCCTCGCGTGGATTCGCCGCGACGCCGGCGCGACGTGGCTGGTCGAGGGCCCCGCGGAGCTCGCGCTCGGCGAGGGGGACGTGAAGCTCGATCGCGGCCGCGCGTTCATCGACGGCGACGTCGGGCCGGCGGTGCTCGTCGAGACGCCCCGCGGACGGCTCGAGCTCTCCGACGCACGCGCCAGCGTCGAGGTCCTGCCCGACGGCGCCGTCGAGGCGTACGTGCTGCGGGGCGTGGCGCGCGTGGGCGACCGCGTGCGAGGCGGCGCCGGCGAGCGGCTCTCGCTGCGGCCCGACGGCGCGACCGCGCACGCCTCGGCGGTCGCCTGGGACGATTGGACCGGAGGCCTCGCGACGGCCGATCCGGCGGCGGAGGCGGCTCCCTTCGGTCTCGGCACCGTCGGCGCCCGTCCGCCGGGCGACAAGGGCAAGCCGCGCTTCTCGCTCGTCGTCGAGCGGCTCGACGTGCGCGTCACCGTCGATCACGACCTCGCCGTCACCGAGGTCGACCAGACGTTCGTCAATCCGAGCTCGGACACCGTCGAGGGCATCTACGCCTTTCGCACCCCTCCGGGCGCGGTGCTGCACCGGTTCGGCGTCGATCGCGCCGGCGAGATCGTCTGGGGCAAGGTCAAGGAGAGCGCCGCGGCGAAGGCGCAGTACGAGAGCAACGTCTACGAGGGCTCCACCGAGGACCCGGCGCTGCTCTCGTGGGTCGGGCCGGGCGTGTACAGCGCGCGGCTCTACCCGATCGAGCCCGGCAAGCGGCGTCGCGTCGTCACGCGCTACGCCGAGTGGCTCTCGCGCCAGGGAGCGAAGGCAGACCGGCGTCTGTACGTCTATCCCATGGCCGCCGAGGGGGCGCGCGCGTCGCTGCCGCGCATCGAGGAGATGCGCGTGACGCTCGATCTCGGGCGCTCGGGGGCCACGCGCGTCCGCTCGGGAATGGGCGGCAGGCGCGACGGCAAGAGCGTCACCATCCAGGCGTTCGACTTCGTGCCGCGCGCCGATCTCGCCGTCGAGCTCTTCGACGAGGGAGAGCGCGACGCCGTCGCGTACCGCGCGCCCCACGGGCTCGGCGCCGACGACGCGCCGATGAACGCCGATCCGTCGTTCGCCGCGAAGGTCGCCTCCGAGGAGCCCGACTACCTGCTCGTGCCGCTGCGCAGCGCGCCGCCGGCAGAGGCCGCGCGGGGCGTCGATCTGGCCATCGTGGTCGACACCTCGGCGGCGACCGAGCCCTTCGCGCTCGCCGTCGCTCGCAGCCTGACCTCGGCGCTGCTCGCGCACCTCGGCCCCGACGATCGCGCCGCGCTCTTCACGGGCGACGCCACGCTGCGACCGGCGTCCGAGGGCTCGGGCGCGCTCGGCGTCGTCGACGCGGTGAAGCGTCGCGCGTGGTTGTCGGGGCTGGCGGCCGTGGACCGAGGCGGCGCGACCGACATCGGCGCGCTGCTGACGGAGGCGGCGTCGAGGCTCGACCCCACGCGCCGCGGCGCGGTCGTCTACGTCGGCGACGGCCTGCCGTCGGTGGGCGAGACGGCGCCGAAGCCGCTGCGCGAGCGCCTCGCGCGCCTCCCGCCGGGTACGCGCGTGCTCACGGCCGCGGTGGGGAGCCGCGCCAACGTGGCGCTCCTCGACTCCATCGCGCGCGGCGCTCCGGTCGAGCTCGTCGGCGACGCGTACGGCGCGGCGCGCTCGGCGCTGCGCCTGCTCGAGGCCGCGGAGCGCCCCGCGTGGATCGGCGCGACGCTCGACCTCGGGCCGGGCGTCGAGCGCGTGCTGCCGCGCGAGGCCCCGCCCATCAACGCCGACGAGAGCGTCCTGGTCGTCGGCAGGGTCGCGGGCAGGGTGCCGACGGAGGTCACGCTCACGAGCGGCGCGAGCCACGTGACGCGCGCGCTGCGCGTCGTCTCCATCGCCGATGGCGGCGATCTCCGGCGCCGATGGGGTCAGGCGCGCA
This sequence comes from uncultured delta proteobacterium, assembly GCA_903893335.1. Classification (GTDB taxonomy): domain Bacteria; phylum Myxococcota_A; class Polyangia; order Polyangiales; family Polyangiaceae; genus CAITLX01. The sequence continues at coordinate 3,372 of CAITLX010000219.1, forward strand.
TGGGCGAGCTCCTCGCGGAGGGCGCCGGGCGCGCGGCGCTCGTCGACGTCGGGCGTCGCTTCGGCCTCGTCTCGCCCTACACCTCGCTCTACGTCCCGACGGCGCGCGAGGTCGCGCGCGGCGATCTCCCGGGCACCGAGGCGCCCGAGGCGGTGCGCGACCGGCGCCCCCGCTGGAAGCCCTGGTCGCGGTCGAGCTACCCCGAGTCGGCAGACGAGCAGGTCGCTGAGAAGAGCGCCGACGTCAAAGAGGGGGGAACGGGCATGCGGGCCAAGGGGGAAGAGGGCTCGATGGGTGCCCCCAGCGCCAAGGACGCGAGCAAGCGCTACGCGGCGGGAGGCGCACGCCCCGCGCCGGCCGCAGACGCACCCGTCGAGCGCCAGGCGGCGCAGCGCGGCGCGGCCGAGTTCGGCATGATCGGGCTGCTCAACGCTGGGGCCGGCGGCGATCCGAATCTCCCGTCGGCTCCGCCTGGGGTCGACCCTTCGTTGGGCACCGACCCGCTGAGCGCGCGCGGCAACACGCGGGGCGACTCCAGCGGCGACGCCTTTGGCGCGGGCGGCCTCGCGGGCAGCGGCGCCGGGGGCGGCGGTCTCGGGAGCATCGGAACGGCCAGCCAGGGGGCCGGCGCCGGCTCGGGCAGCGGGCGTCTCGCCGGCGGCCACAGCGCGAGCGTCCCGCAGGTCCGCATGGGCCAGGCGAAGGTCGATGGCCACCTGCCACCGGAGGTCATCGCGCGCATCGTCCGGCAGAACTTCGGGCGCTTTCGCCTCTGCTACGAGAACGGCCTTCGCAACAACCCGAACCTCGCGGGGCGCGTGTCGGTCCGCTTCGTCATCGGCCGCGACGGCGCCGTGTCGAACGCCGCCAACGGTGGGTCGGACATGGCCGATTCGAGCGTCGTTCAATGCGTCATCCGGCAGTACTACGGGCTCTCGTTCCCCACCCCCGAGGCCGGCATCGTAACGGTCGTCTTCCCCGTCCAGTTCTCGCCCGAGGGCAGCGCACCCTCGAGCCCGAGCGCGTCGTCCGCACCGGCGACGACCGTCGTCGCGCCGGTCAGCGCCGCGCGCACACCGTCCGGCCCCGTCGCGGTCGTGGGCCATGCGCCGCGCCCTTGCGGTCCCGCGGCCGAGCTATCGCTCGGCGAGCGGCGCACGCTCTGGAGCGAGCGGCTCGCCGCTGCGGCGAGCGCCGACGGCGCGCTCGTCGTCTACCGCCGCGCGCTCGAGGACTGCGAGGCGCCGACCTGGCGCGAACGCACGTCGCTGCTCCTGCTGATGGTCGAGCGATTGCCGACGGTGACCCTGCGCGTCGCGCTCTGGCGGTCGCTGCTCGCCACGCCGGCCGCCGACGTCATCTACCGCGCGATCGTCGTGCGCGTGCAGAGCGTGGCCGAGCTGCACGAGCTGCACGTCGCCCTCGGCCTCGCGATGGTCGACCCCGACCTGCTCGCCGGCATGCTCGCGAAGGCGAGCGCGCCGGGCGAGCGCCTGGCGGTCCTGCGCGCGGCCGCCTCGAAGTGGCCGGACGACCTCGAGCTCTCGCTGCGGGTGCTCGACGCCTACGAGGACGCCCGCGACGACGGCGGGCTGCGCGCGTGGGCGCGGCGGCTGCGCAGGCGCCCCGACGCGACCGCGCACGTCTGGACCGAGGTGGGCGAGCACTACCTGCGGCTCGCCGCGCGCGGCGCGGGCGTCGAGGCCGAGCGCGACAGGACCGAGGCGCAGCGCACGTTCGGCGAGCTCGTCGAGTTCGCGCCCGAAGACCCGGCCGCGCGCCGACGCCTCGGCGACCTGCTGCGCGCGCACGGCTGGTACGAGGAGGCGCTCCGCCAGTACCTCACGCTCCAGGCGCTGACGCCCGACGACGCCGCGGTGCCGCTGCTGCTCGCGACGGCCGCGCAGGGCATGGGGCGCATCGAGGAGGCCGTGGGCTGGGCCGAGAAGGCGGCGGCTGCTGGCTCGCCCGACGGCGGAGGCGCGCTCGCACGCTCGGCGCGCGCGACGGCGCTCGCGTTCCTCGCGTGGGCACGCGACGACGCGCAGCGCTCGGGGCGCAGCGACGACGCGGCGCGGTTGCTCGCCCGTGCGACCCGGCTCGCGGGCGCAGGAGCGCAGCCCCAGGCCGACGCGACGCACGTCATCGTGACCTGGTCGCACCCCGAGGTGCACCCGTCGCTCTGGACGACGCACCTCGGCGCGCCGATGCCTGCGCCCGACAACTTCCCGCCGTTCGGCGCGGCCGAGGCCTGGCTGCCCGGCGGCGCGTCCAGGGTCGAGCTGCGGCTCGACGCCGACGACGCCGCGCGCGCGGCGCGCCTCGGGCTCTCGGCGATCGTGACGACGATCACCGGCGAGGGGACGGCGAGCCCGCGCATCGCCCGCCGCGCGGTGGGCTTCGGCACGAGAGAGGCGCCGCTCGACAAGGTGGCCGTCGCGCTCGAAGACGGCGAGCTCCGGGTGGTGGCGCGATGAGCACCTCGATGCAGAAGCGTCGCGCGGTCACCTTCGCGCTCGTCACGCTGGGCGTCGTCGCGGTCGGCCTCGCGACGTCGCGCGCGCGCCGGAGCACGGCGAGCGGCGCGCTCCCGACGACGGTCGGCGATCTGCGCACGATGCACGCGGAGGTCACGCAGCGCGGCAAGGAGGTGCGCGGCAGCGCGCGGCTCGCGCCGGGAGACGACGTCACGACCGGCGCCGCCGGTCGGGCGCGCGTGCGGCTCGACGACGGAACGCAGATCGTCGTCGACGGCGACACCGAGCTGCACCTGGAGGGCAGCCGGCTGAGGCTCGCGAAGGGGCGCCTCTTCGTGCAGGGCAGCTCGAGCGCGCGCACCGTGGTGGCGTTCGGCGACGCGAGCACGACGGTCGTGTCGAGCTCGGCGGCGTTCGAGGCGAAGGGGAGCGCGAAGGTGTACTGCGCGCGCGGCGAGCTCGTGCTCGCGGCGGGGGGCAAGACGGCGCGCGTCGCGAGCGGCGAGACCGCCACCCTCGCGCCCGGCGGGCCGAAGGTCGCGCCCGAGGCCGCGTTCGACGACTGGACGGGCGGCCTCGCGACGCCCTGGTCGGGCGAGCGTGGCCCGAAGAGCGCCATCCCCGAGGTGTGGGCCGGGCCGGGCGGACCGGACCCGGGCGCGCCGCTCGTCGTGCGCGCCGCCAAGGTCGACGTCGCGCTCGAGGGCGAGGTCGCGGTCACGCGGATGCGCACGACCTACTTCAACGGCTCCGATCGCGCCGCGCAGGCCGACGTGCGCATGGCGCTGCCCGCGGGCGCGATCGTCGCGCGCGTCGCGAGCCTCTTCGAGGGCGCCGCCGAGCCGCTCGACGCGACGGTGGGGCCCACGGCGCGCAAGCCGGGGCAAGAGGACGTCGCGAGGCTCGAGTGGGCGGGCGGCGGCTGGCTGCGCGGCACGCTCGTCGGCGTCCCGGGCGGAAGATCGGTCGATCTCCTCGTCGACTACGTCGAGTGGCTGCCCCAGCAGGACGGCCACGCGACCTACCGCTTCCCGATGGCGAGCGACTCGGAGGCTCCGATGGTCGGCGGGCTCTCGGTGCGCGTGGCGCCGAAGGGGGCCGCGCGCATCGTGTCGGCGAGCTCGGACGCGGTCCTGCGCGACGGGGCGATCGAGCTGCGCCGCGCGGACGTGCGCCCGACGGGCGATCTCGTGGTCGAGCTCGCGCCCGACGCCGTCGCGCGCGGCGCGGCGCGGGCGTACGTCGAGAGCGGCGCCGGCGCCGCCGACGATCCGTACGTCCTGGTGCGGACCGAGGTGCCTGAGGTCAGCGACTCGGGTGTGACGTTCGCGGTGGTCGTCGATACGTCGATGAGCATGGGCGCCTCGCTGCTCGAGACCGAGCGCGCCGTCGTCGACGCGCTGCTCGAGGCGCTCGGGCCGAAGGACGCCGTCGTCGTCGTCGCCGCCGACCAGAGCGCGCGCGTCGTCGGTCCCGACAAGGCGACCGGCGTCACGCCCGAGGTGCGCGCGGCGATCCGCAAGGGGCTCGCCGACGTCCGCGCGGGGGGAGCGTCGAACCTCGGCGCCGGGCTCGAGCGCGCGGCCGA
>CAITLX010000220.1 GCA_903893335.1 uncultured delta proteobacterium
ACGCGACAGGGGAGCGCGACGGGCGCCACGTGGGCTCGAGCGCCCACGCGGTGGCGGGCACGAGCACGAGGAGAAACAGCGGCAGCTCGGGGCGGCAGATCGCCGCGAGCGCGAACAGCGCGCCCGCCGCCGTGAGCGCGAGCCGGTCGCCCGTGTCGAGCGCGGCCTCCCAGAGCACCAGCCCGCCGAAGAGCCACAGCAGCAGCGGCACGTTGTTGGCGTCGGAGGTGTCGTTGCGCACGAACATCGGCGTGAGCGCGACGAGCAGGGCGACGACCGCGGCTGCGGCGTGGCTGCGCAGGTAGCGCGCGGCGAACGCAGCCACGAGCGGGAGCGTCAGCACGCCGATGACCGCGTTGCTCCAGATCAGCGTGCGGTGATCGGCGCCGAACGGCGCGAACAGCAGGTGGTAGAGCGCGGGCGTCCCGATGCCGTAGTGCGGCACGGGGAAGAGGCGGATGGCCTCGTCGGTCGCGCGGTAGCCGATGAACACCGTGGCGATCCACTTGGGCGCGAGCGCCCACCTCGCGACCGCTGCTGCGACGAGCGCGGAGGCGAACGCGGCGCGGGTCGGCGAGGGCGCCGCGGCGAGCACGCGCCACGCGCGCGCCCAGGCGAGCGGCATCGCGATGGCCGCGAGGCCGAGCAGGACGCCGGCGACCGCCCACTGGAGCATCCAGAGGCTCGGGAGCCCCCCGACGAGGTCGAGCACGGCATCGAGCAAGGCGTTCATGCGCGCGCGACCGGGGGCGAGTCTGCCCGCCCGGAGCGGGGAGCGTCAACGTCGGGACGCAGGGGACACGCGCGCCGCGTCCGCGTCGGCGCAGGGCTTGCGCGGCCGGCTCGGGGGCGAATGATATCCGTCATGGTGCGCCTGGGGGTCGCACGTACCCTCGTCCGAGTCGGCCGGGGACCGGCCTGGCAACGGAGGCCGAAATGCTCGTTCGTTCGCAAGCCGTGGCTCGTTTCGTACGTGGTTCCTGGTTGATCGCTCCCGCGCTCGGGCTCGTGCTCGCCGCAGCGGCGGGCTGCGAGCAGGCACCTGCAGCCGGGGGAGTAGCGGCCACCGGCGCCGCCGCGCCGAAGGCGGTCGCCAAGGCGGCGCCGCCGCCCGAGTACCACGTGCCCGCCGACCCGAAGAACATCGTCAGCATCGCCGCCGGGTCCAAGGACCACACGACGCTCGTCGCGGCGCTCAAGGCGGTGGACTACGCCGAGTCGATCGCGAACCCGGGGCCGTTCACGGTGTTCGCGCCGACCAACGAGGCGTTCGACAAGCTGCCGAAGGGCACCGTCGAGGGGCTGCTGGTGCCGGCCAAGGCCGACGACCTTCGCAACATCCTCAAGTACCACGTGGCGGTCTCGACCTACGCCGTGGGCGCGCTGCACGACGGCGAGACGCTCGGCATGGCGAACGGCGGCAAGGTCACGATCCACGTCAAGGGGGGCAAGGTCACCATCAACGACGCCAACATCATCGCGTCGATCCCCGCGTCGAACGGCATCGTGCACGTCATCGACGCCGTGCTCCTCCCGCCCGCCCCGAAGTGAGCGGAGCAGGCCAGCCCGGCTGAGCGCGAGCTCAGCCGGGGCGGCCGAGGGCTGCGGCGCGGCGAATCAAGCCGCCGGCCGGCGCCGGCGGCCGTACGCCAGCCCGAGCGAGAGCCCGGCGGCGAGCAAGCCGACGAGCAGGCCCGCTTGCGGCCGCGTGGCGCCAGCGTTGCAGCCGCCGCCCCCCGAGCTGGGCGTGGCCGGGCAGCTGTTGCAGTCGATGGCCGCGCTCCCACCGCCGTCGCTGGTGGGCGCGCTCGCGTCCCCGACGACGGCGCCGGCGTCCACGCCCGGGTCGTTGCCTGTGAGCGTGTTGCCCGCCGTCAGCGTCTTGCCCGCGAACGCGACGTGGTCGGTCGGGAAGCGGTAGGCGCGGAACACCGAGTTGAGCATCGGGTAGTCGTCGGGCATCACGCCGAGCGCGCCGCTGCGCGTGACGGGGTTGACGTACTCCCACGCCAGCGTGCCGTCGGCCGCGACCTCGAACAGGTGCCCGTCGGTGTCGGCGCACACCAGCGTGTTGCCGTTGGGCAAGCGCTGCGCGCTGCCGCCGATGTGGCTGAAGAACGCGGTGGGCGTCTTCGAGCGGTACGACCAGACG
>CAITLX010000221.1 GCA_903893335.1 uncultured delta proteobacterium
CGCGACCGCCGCGCGCGTGCGCGAGTACTACTCGCAGGAGGTGCGCCTCGCCTCCACGCTGCGCTTCGTCGCGCAGAGCGACGTCGTCGGTCCGATGGGCCCGGAGCTCGTGCCCGTCGCGCCCGAGCGCGCGGCGCAGTTCGCCGCGGACCACCACGGCGCGCCCCCCGTGACCCTCGACGAGCTGCGCAAGGGAGCGCTGCCGTGAGCACCATCGCCGCGCGCCTCGCCGAGCTGCGCTCGCGCATCGCCGTCGCGGCGTCCGCCTCGGGCCGCGACCCGGCCGCCGTCGCGCTCGTCGCCGTCTCGAAGCGCCAGCCCGCGTCGGCGGTGCGCGAGGCGTGGGAGGCCGGCCAGCGCGTGTTCGGCGAGAACTACGCCCAGGAGCTCGTCGCCAAGGCCGCCGAGCTCGCCGACCTCGACGGGCTGGTGTGGCACATGATCGGCCACCTCCAGACGAACAAGGCGCGCGCCGTGGCGCCGCTCGCGCACATGGTCGAGACGATCGACTCGCCCGCGCTCGCCGCCGAGCTCGGCAAGCGCGCCACGGCGCTCGGGCGCGTGCTGCACGCGCTCGTCGAGGTCAACGTGGCGGGCGAGGCGAGCAAGAGCGGCTGCAGCGAGGCCGCCCTCGGCGCGGTCGTCGCGGCCGTGCGCGCGACGCCGGGGCTCGCGCTGCGCGGCCTGATGACGATGCCGCCGCTCTCGGACGACCCCGAGGCGTCGCGCCCGCATTTCGCGCGCCTGCGCGCGCTGCGCGAGCGCCACGGCGGCGCCGCCGCGCTGCCCGAGCTCTCGATGGGCACGTCGCACGACTTCGAGGTGGCCGTGGCCGAGGGCGCCACGCTCGTGCGCGTCGGCACCGCGCTGTTCGGCGCGAGGGCCTGATGAAGAGGCGCGCTCCTGCGCCGTCGGGGCCCACGCTGCTCGACGCAGCCGCGCGGCTCGACCCCACGCGCGCGCGCGAGCGCCCGCTGGCCGAGCGCATGCGTCCGCGCTCGCTCGACGAGCTGCTCGGGCAAGGGCACCTGGTCGGCGAGGGCAAGCTGCTCGGTCGGCTCATCGCCCACGACAAACCCCCGTCGATGCTGCTGTGGGGCCCGCCCGGCTCGGGCAAGACGACGCTCGCGCACGTCATCGCGGAGCACACGCGCGCGCGCTTCGTGGGCTTCAGCGCGGTGCTCGGCGGCGTGCCCGAGCTGCGCGCGCTGCTCGACGAGGCGCGCGACGAGAAGCGCTACCACGGCGCGCGCACCATCCTCTTCGTCGACGAGATCCACCGCTTCAACAAGGCCCAGCAGGACGCGCTGCTGCCCCACGTCGAGAACGGCACCGTGACGCTCGTCGGCGCCACGACGGAGAACCCCTCGTTCGGCGTCAACGCCGCGCTCACCTCGCGCTGCAAGGTCTTCCACCTCGAGCCGCTCGCCGAGGCCGACATCGCGCTGCTCGTCCGACGCGCGCTCGCCGACGTCGAGCGCGGCCTCGGCTCGCTCGGCCTCTCGGCCGACGACGAGGTGCTCGACGCCATCGCGCACATGGCCGACGGCGACGCGCGACGCGCGCTCGGCACGCTCGAGACGCTCGCCGACGCCGTGCGCGCCAGCGGCGCCACGCGCATCGATCGCGCGGCGCTCGACGCCTCGGCCGAGACCGTGCCTCGCCGGCACGACAAGGGGGGCGACCAGCACTACGACGTCGCGAGCGCGTTCATCAAGTCGATGCGCGGCACCGACCCCGACGCCGCGCTCTACTGGATGATGCGCATGCTCGACGCGGGCGACGACCCGCTGTTCGTCTCGCGGCGCATGCTCATCTTCGCCAGCGAGGACGTGGGCAACGCCGACCCGCGCGCGCTGCTCGTCGCCGAGGCCGCCGACCAGGCGCTCCGGCGCCTCGGCCTGCCCGAGGGCCTCTACCCGCTGGCGCACGCGTGCCTCTACCTCGCGAGCGCGCCCAAGAGCGACGGCGTCAAGCGCGCCATCGCCGCGACGCGCGCGGCGCTCGAGGCCCACGGCACGCTCGCGGTGCCGAAGAAGCTGCGCAACGCGCCGACGCGCCTCGCGCGCGAGGAGGGGCACGGCGAGGGGTACAAATACGCCCACGATTTCCCCGACCACGTCGCGCCCGGCGAGACGTACCTGCCCGACGAGCTCGTGGGCGCACGCTTCTACGAGCCGACCGATCAGGGGCTCGAGAAGGCCATCGCCGACAAGCTCGCGCGGCTGCGCGGCGCGAAGTAGCGCGCTACGGGCGGAGCGATCAGAGCGGGATGTTGCCGTGCTTGCTCGGCTGCCTCAGAGCGGGATGTTGCCGTGCTTGCGCGGCAAGTTCGTCTGGCGCTTGTCCTTCAGCATGTCGAGGGCGCCGGCGAGCCGCTTGCGCAGCATGCGCGGGTAGATGACCTCGTCGACGAAGCCGAGCTCGGCCGCCTTGTACGGGTTGGCGAAGCGCGCGCGGTACTCGTCGGTGAACTCGGCGCGCGCCGCCGCCGGGTCGGCCGCCTTCTCGATCTCGCGGCGGTAGACGATGCTGACCGCGCCGTCCGGGCCCATGACCGCGATCTCGGCGGTGGGGAACGCGAGGTTGTAGTCGGCGCGGATGTGCTTGCTCGACATGACGTCGTACGCGCCGCCGTAGGCCTTGCGCGTGATGACGGTGAGCTTGGGCACCGTGGCCTCGGCGAAGGCGTAGAGGAGCTTGGCGCCGTGGATGATGATGCCGCCGTACTCCTGGTCGACGCCGGGCAGGAAGCCCGGCACGTCGACGAACGTCACGATCGGCAGGTTGAAGCAGTCGCAGAAGCGCACGAAGCGCGCGGCCTTGAGGCTCGCGTCGATGTCGAGGCAGCCGGCGAGGAACATGGGCTGGTTGGCGACGACGCCGACGGGCCGGCCGCCGATGCGCGCGAAGCCGACGACCATGTTCTTCGCGTAGGCCTCGTGCACCTCGAAGAGGTAGCCGTCGTCGACGGTGGCGCGGATGACCTCCTTCATGTCGTACGGCTTGTTCGACATGTCGGGCACGAGCGTGTCGAGCGCCGGCACGTCGCGGTCGACCGGGTCGGTCACGGGGCGACGGGGCGGGTCCTCGGTGTTGTTCGAGGGGAGGAACGACAGGAGCTCGCGGATCTGCGCGATGCACGCCTTGTCGTCGAGCGCCGTCAGGTGGCAGACGCCGCTCTTGCTCGCGTGCGCGGCGGCGCCGCCGAGCTCCTCCTTCGTCACCTCCTCGTGCGTCACCGTCTTGATGACGTCGGGGCCGGTGATGAACATGTACGAGCTCTGCTCGACCATCAGGATGAAGTCCGTGATGGCCGGCGAGTAGACCGCGCCGCCCGCGCAGGGCCCGAGGATGGCGCTGATCTGCGGCACGACGCCCGACGCGAGCGTGTTGCGCAGGAAGATGTCGGCGTAGCCCGCGAGCGACTCGACCCCCTCCTGGATGCGCGCGCCGCCCGAGTCGTTGAGGCCGATGACCGGCGCGCCCGTCTTGGTCGCGAGGTCCATGACCTTGCAGATCTTCGACGCGTAGGCCGAGCTGAGCGAGCCGCCGAACACGGTGAAGTCCTGCGCGAAGACGAACACCTTGCGGCCGTCGACGAGGCCCCAGCCGGTGACGACGCCGTCGCCGAGCACCTTCTGCTCCTCCATGCCGAAGTCGACGCAGCGGTGCGTGACGAAGCGGTCGAGCTCGACGAACGTGCCCGGGTCGAGCAGGAAGTCGATGCGCTCGCGCGCGGTGAGCTTGCCGGCCTCGTGCTGCTTGGCAATGCGCGCCTTGCCGCCCCCTTCGAGGGCGCGCGCATTGAGCTCGTCGAGGTGAGCGGTCGGAGAGGCTTTCGGCTTCGTAGCGTCGGAGGCCATGGAGGACCCCAGCGTTTAGCACGGGGTGGCCGACGCGTCAGCCGACCCTAGGAGGGCGAGACGCCCTGGGTGAGCAGGCGCTCGATCAGGGCGAGACACCCTGGGCGAGCAGGCGCTCGATCAGGGTGAGACGCCCTGGGTGAGCAGGCGCTCGATGATGGCCTTGGAGTAGCCGCCGATCTCGCGGAAGACGACGCCCATGCCCGGCGGGTCCTCGTGCAGGCGCATGACCTCGCCGATGCCCTCGATGGTCTCGATGTCGTCCATGATGACGGTGAAGCGAAGGTTGACCTTCGTGCCCACCGGCAGCGGCGTCTTGGACTTGATGAAGACGCCCGTCCTCGAGATGTTGGTCACGTACTCGTGGATGAACGCGTCGAAGGACTCGAACTCCTTGTTGATCGTGACCCGCAGATCGCGACGCTCTTCGTCGGTACCGGTCGTCTCGTCGGTCATCGCGAAAGCCTCCGGGGGGAGCGCGCTCAGCGCCCGGCCAGGTCGAACTGCTCGAGGTGATACTCCTTGCGCGGCACCAGCTCGATGCGACGCATGAAGCGGCGCTCGGCCTCCTGCACCGCCTCGCGCTCCTCGCTCTTCATCAGGTCGATGACGGCGGGGTGGGCGTTGACCACGATGATGTAGCCCGGCAACGTCGCCAGATCGCGGCGGATCTGCCGCATGATCTCGTAGGCGACCGTCTGCTTGGACTGCAGCTGGCCGGTGCCGTCGCAGTAGAAGCAGGGCTCGTGCATCAGGCGGCCGAGGCTCTCGCGCGTGCGCTTGCGCGTCATCTCGATGAGGCCGAGATCGCTGATGCGGTTGAGCGTCGTCTTCGCCTTGTCCTTCTGCAGCAGGTCCTCGAGGCGACGACGGACCTTCTCGCGCGACGAGGCGCGATCCATGTCGATGAGGTCGAGCACGATGAGCCCGCCGAGGTTGCGGAACCTGAGCTGGTAGGCGATCTCCTCGACGGCCTCGAGGTTGGTCTTGAGGAGCGTGTCCTCGAGGTCCTTCGAGCCCTTGCCGACGAAGCGGCCGGTGTTGACGTCGATGGCGGTGAGCGCCTCGGCCTGGTCGATGATGAGGTGGCCACCCGACGGCAGCGGGACCTTGCGCGACAGCGCGCGGGCGATCTCGTCCTCGATGCCGTACGCGTCGAAGATCGGCTCCTCGCCGCTGTAGAGGTGGATGTCCTTGACGCGCTCGGGCAGGAAGCTCTCCACGAAGCGCACCAGGCGCTGGTACTGCTCCTTGTCGTCGACGACGATCTGCTCGATCTCGTCGGTGAAGAGATCGCGCGCCGTCTTCAGCACGAGATCCATCTCCTGGTAGAGCAGCGCGGGGGCCCGGGCGCCGGCCTCCTTCTTCTTCGCGACCTCCTCCCAGAGCCGTACGAGGTAGCCGACGTCGGCCTTGAGCTGCTTCTTGGTGAGCCCCTCGGCGACCGTGCGCACGATGAGCCCGCCGGTCGGGGGCTTGACCGAGTCGATGGCCTCGCGCAGGCGCGAGCGCTCCTTGTCCGACCCGATGCGCTTGGAGATGCCGATGTGGTCGACCGTCGGCATGTAGACGACGTAGCGGCCAGGCAGCGAGACGTGGCTCGTGACGCGCGCGCCCTTGGTGCCGATCGGCTCCTTGGAGATCTGCACGACGACCTGCTGGCCCTCGCGCACGACGTCGCGGATGGGGGTCGAGCGCGACACGCGCGGCGGCTCGCCGCGACCGCGGGCTGCCGGCGCGCGACCGTCGCCGGCCGGGCGACCGCCCCGCTGCCCGTCGCGACCGCGCTGCCCCTGCTGGGCCTGCTGTCC
>CAITLX010000222.1 GCA_903893335.1 uncultured delta proteobacterium
CACCGAGCACTACCCGCAGGAGGCCGGCCTCGAGAAGCGCGCGGTGAGCTTCCAGAAGGGTTGCTACCTCGGCCAGGAGGTCGTCTGTCGCCTCGAGATGCGCGGCCACGTCACGCGTCGCTTGGTCGCGCTCGCGGTCGAGGGCTCCGAGGCTCCCGCGCTCGCGTCTGAGATTCACGACGCCGAGGGCCACGTCGTGGGGTCGGTGTCGAGCGCGACTGCGGCCCCGGCATCCGGCGAGGCGATCGCGCTCGGCATGGTGCGCTACGCCGTCTCCGACGCGGGCACGGCGCTCTCGGTCGCGGGGCGGAGCGGGCGCGTGCTGGCCTCGTGATACAAGGCCGCTGATGGCTCCGCGCATGCCCCCGGTCGTCGACGACGCGCTCGAGCTCATCGGCGGCACCCCGCTCGTCCGCCTCGCGCAGCTCTCGCCCCCCGAGGGCGCGACCGTGTGGGCGAAGCTCGAGTCGCAGAATCCCGCCGGAAGCGTGAAGGACCGCCCCGCGCTCGCGATGGTGTGCGCGGCCGAGGCCGCGGGCGTGCTCACCAAGGGGGCCACCATCGTCGAGGCCACCAGCGGCAACACCGGCATCAGCCTCGCCATGATCGCGGCGGTGCGCGGCTACCGCTGCGTGCTCGTGATGCCCGAGGACATGAGCCTCGAGCGTCGCTACCTCGTGCGCGCGTACGGCGCCGAGATCGTGCTCACCCCCGCCGCCGAGGGCATGGCCGCCGCAGTCGACCGCGCGCGGACGATCGCCGAGGGCACGCCCCACGCCTTCATGCCGCGCCAGTTCGAGAACCCCGAGAACCCCGCGAGCCACGAGCGCACGACCGGCGTCGAGATCTGGGAGCAGACGGGGGGGGAGCTCGCGGCGTTCGTCGCCGGCGTGGGCACGGGGGGCACGCTCACCGGCGTCGGCCACGTGCTGCGCGAGCGCAGCGGCGCGACCGGCGCCACGATCGAGATCGTCGCGGTCGAGCCCCAGGCGAGCGCCGTGCTCTCGGGGCAGGCTCCGGGGATGCACGGCATCCAGGGGCTCGGCGCGGGCTTCGTCCCGGCGACGCTCGACCGCGCGGTGTACGACCGCGTCGTCACCGTCACCGACGTCGCGGCCGAGCGCATGGCGCGGCGCATCGCGCGCGAGGCGGGCCTCGTCGTCGGCCCCAGCTCGGGCGCGAACGTGCACGCCGCCGCCGAGGTCGCCAGGCGCTACCCGCGCGGCGCCAAGGTCGTCACGATCCTCTGCGACTCCGGCGAGCGCTACCTGTTCTGAGCCGCGGCGAGGCGCCCGCGAGCGGCGCCTTCAGGGCGCGGCGGGGAGGTCGGCGCAGTCGACCTTGGCGGAGGTGCCGCGGATGTGGATGCCGCTGGCGGCGAGCTTGCCGGTGAAGCGCCACGCGTCGTGCGCGCCGCCGGCTGCGTTGGTCGCGATGTCCCAGTCGCCGCGCACCAGCAGCTTCTTGTCGGCGTCGCGCGTGCAGCGCCCCGTCGCGGGGTCGCGGTACTTGACCGGGTCGCCCGAGACGAGCACGCAGAGGCTCTGCTGCTGCGCGGGGAGGTAGACGCTGTCGGCCTCTTCGAGCGAGATGAGCCCGACGACGCTCGCGCCGTTCTGCCACGGCGACTGCGGCCCGATGCTCGCCTTGCAGTCGGTCGAGAGGTCGAGCTCGGCGGGGTCGAAGCGCCCGATGCAGTTGCCGCGCGCGCTCGGCTGGCCCAAGTCGTCGCTGAGGCCGCCGCCGGGGAGCGAGTCGAGCTCGATCTGGTGCAGCGGCAGGAGGATGTACGCCGAGCCGTCTTCCTTCTGGAAGATGGGCAGCACCATCGAGTCGACCGGGCCGGCGTGGAACGCGCCGTCGGCGCCGACCGTCGACGCCGTCGTCTTCGGCTCGACCTTGAACTTGGTGGGGGCGTCGGTGAGGGTGACGAAGCACGCGCCCTGCTTGGCGGCGTCCTTGGTCGGGATGGGCCCGCCGGCGCCGAAGGTGAGGGTGCCCGCGCCGACGTCCCACTGAAACAGCCACGTCAGCAGGCCGGTGCCCTGCGGGAAGCAGTTGTCGTAGTGAAGCGTCGTCGAGGTGTCGAAGAGGTTGCCCTGCACGACGGCGGTGGCGAACGCCGGAGGCGACGTCGCGCGGAACTGGCTCATGCGCAGGTCGAGGGTCGTCGCCGTCGAGTTGTC
>CAITLX010000223.1 GCA_903893335.1 uncultured delta proteobacterium
GATCTGATCGAGCGCGGCGGCGATGAGCGGCCCGGCGTCGTCGCGCTCGGCGGCGAGCGCGCGCGCGACCTCGCGCAGGCCCGGCGCGTGGCGGCGGGCGTGCGGCGAGGCCGCCACGCTCCCGAGGAAGGCCAGCTGCGTGTCCATGTCGCGCGCCTCGCCCAGGCGGTGCAGCAGCGTGGTCGTGCCGACCCGCGGAAGCTCGAGGACGCTCGCGGGCACGACGCGCTCGAGGTCGCCGAGCGCGCACTTGAGGCGTCGCAGCGCCACGCGCATGCGGTGCAGCGGCTCGATGTCCGAGGCGCGCGCCGAGGCGAGGCGCACGGCGCGCTCCTCGACGAGCGCGGCGGCGAGGTGGCGCTGGAGCACCTGCGAGAAGAACCTCGTCGCGTCTCGCATGGGGCCTGCTCCTCGAGTCGCGGCGTCGAGCCAAGCGCGTCAGTCAGCGTACGGCGCGAAGCGGAAGGAGTCGAAGTCGGCCCATCCCGGCGCGTCGCTGCGGTCGGCCGCGACGGCGAAGACGCCCACCTTCGCGCTCGTCCAGGCGCTCTTCTCGGCGGTGAACGGGGTCGCGAACGCGCGGAGGGCCTCGGTCGCCGAGCCGTAGGAGAAGCGGCAGGCGCCGCCGTCGGCGAAGGAGACGCGCAGGCGCACCGCGCCCGCGGGCAGCGACGCGGTCTCGACCGTCTTGCCCCCGACGACGAGCGAGACCTCGACGGCGCCGCCCGCCTCGCGCACGGCGACGGCCGCGGGCTGGCGCCCGGTGACGACGAGGCCGGCGACGCTGGAGCCCGCGGTGCCGCTCGGCTCGACGAGCGTCTCGGCGGTGAACGCGCGGGCGGGTAGCTTCTGCAAGAGCAGGCTCGCGGCGCGCGCGAGGTCGCCGCCGGGGGCGCTGCGGGGCGTCAGGCGCAGGGCCCCGGGGCGCGCGCCGAGCGAGGCCCAGGCGTCGTCGTGGTTGGCCTGCCACTGCCACTGCGGCCCGAGCGTGGGGCCGTCGAACTCGTCGCTGCTCGCCGGGACGGCGACCGGTTGAGGCGCCGTGGCGGGCTTGCGGTGCGCGGCGACCGGCTCGCGCACGCCCCCCGCGCCGGCGACGCCGAGCAGCGGCCAGTCGTCCTGCCACTCGGCGGGCTCGAGGCGCAGCACGCGGCCGTACACGCCCTGATCCTGGAAGTGCACGAACCACCATTCGTCCCCGCTCGGCGTGTCGACGAGCGCGCCCTGGTGGGGCCCATTGATGCTCGTCGTGCCCTGCTCGAGCACGACGCGGGCCTCGTAGGGGCCATAGATGCTCCTGGACCGCAGCGCGACCTGCCAGCCGGCCTGCACGCCGCCTGCGGGGGCGAGCAGGTAATACCAGCCATTGCGCTTGTGGACCTTCGGCCCCTCGATCGTCGGCTGGGTGGTCGGGTCGGAGAAGACCTGCTGCCCCTCGCCGAGCATCTGCGTCGCGTCGGGGGACATCGGGCGCACGTCGAGCCGGCTGCCGAAGCCCGCTCGCGACGCGGCGTACGCGTGCGCGAGGTAGGCCTTGCCGTCGTCGTCCCAGAAGGGGCACGGATCGATGAGCCCGCGTCCGGCGAGCAGCTGGCGCGGCTCGCCCCACGGGCCCGCCGGGCTCGGCGCCGCGACGACCCACACCCCCTCCTCGTCGCACGCGCCGCCGCCGGCGGGTCTGCAATAGACGGGGAAGAAGACGTAGAACGTGCCCGCGTGCTCGCGGATCGACGGCGCCCAGACGCCCTGGCCGTCCTGCGGCTCGGCGAAGCGCGCCCCGGGCACGTTGGCGAGCGCGTGGCCGGCGAGCGTCCAGTTGACCAGATCGCGCGAGCGCAAGAGAGGCAGCGCGGGCGTGCTCGTGAAGCTGGAGGCGACGAGCCAGTACTCGTCGCCCACGCGCAGGACGTCCGGGTCCGAGTAGTCCGACGGCAGGACGGGGTTGCGGTACGTGCCGTCGCCGAGGTCCGACGCGTACAGCGGCGGCGCGCCCGCGTCGTCTGCCTCGGCGGCGCCGGGCGCAGGCTCGCTCGCGCTGCACGCGGCGACGGCGCCGGCGAGCAGCCACGCCCCACCGACGCCGCGACCGAGCGAGCGCACGACCACCGCCTCGCCTCTCACCCCGCCGCCGCGCTCCCCTTGGCGCTCATCTGGTAAGCGCCCTTCAGCGAGTGGACCTGCTCGGTCCACACGCGGTCGTAGCGCGCCGTGTCCTCGACCGGCTTCTGGATCATGCGCTGGCAGAAGGCCATCTGCTCGGGCGTGCTCGTGGGCTTGCTGTAGAGGTTGAGCGCGAGGCGCGAGAAGTCGCGCACCATGAAGTCGAAGATCTGTCCGACCAGATCGTCGCCGACGTCGAGCAGGCGCGCGTTCTCGAGGATGAGCTGCGCGTAGACGACGAGCGCGAAGATCTCGCCGCCGGCGAGGAGGAAGTCGATGTCCTTCTGCTGCTTCTCGTTCGGCGGCGCGGCCATGAGCATCTGCTTGAACAGCTCGGTCTGCTCGGCGAAGAGCGCGACGTTGGGCAGCGCAGAGGCGGCGAACACCGGGTTGTAATCGTGGAAGCGGATCTTGCCGAGGCCGCGCGTGCTGCCCTGCGCGAAGAGGAACGCGTCGTGCGTGGCGTCGTCGCGCGTGGGCACCGGCGCGAACTCGGCGGGCGCGAAGAAGTAGTTGGGCATGAACTTGGCAATGAGCGCCACGTTGACGTGCACCGTGCCCTCGAGCTTCGGCAGGGCGCGGATGTCGACGGCGGCCTGCGTGAAGTACATGTTCTTCTCGAAGCCCTTGGCGGCGATGACGTCCCACAGGAGGTTGATGACCTCCTCGCCCTGGGTGGTGACCTTCATCTTCACCATGGGATTGTAGAGCAGGTAGCGGCGGTCCTCGGCGCTCGCCGAGCGCATGTAGTCGGACGCACGGAGCGCGAAGAGCTTCATCGCCACCAGGCGGCTGTAGGCATCGACGAACATCTGCTTGACGTGCGAGAAGTCGGTGACGGCCATCCCGTACAGTCGGCGGTTGGCCGCGTGGTCGATCGCCTCGTACAGGGCGTGCGTGCAGATGCCGATCGAGGCCCAGCCGAGGTTGTACTTGCCGATGTTGACGGTGTTGAGCGCGGCGTCCCACGCGGCCTGGCCGCGGTGCAGGATGTCGGCCTCGGTGACCGGGTAGTCGTGCAGCGCGTACTCGGCGACGTAGTTCTGGCTGGCGACGACGTTCTGCACGAGCTCGTAGCGCGGGTGCGTCGGGTCGGCGGCGAAGAAGACGTACTCGCCCGTGCCCGCCAGCTTGCCGAAGGTCGACACGATGGAGGCCTTGTTGGCGTTGCCGATGTAATACTTGCTGCCGCTGGCGAGGTAGGTGCCGTCGGCCTGCGGCGTGAGCGTCATCGACGTCGAGTAGATGTCGGCGCCGTGCTCCTTCTCGGAGAGGCCGAAGGCGAAGATGCCGCCGTCCTCGAGGTAGGCGGCCGTCTTCTGCTTGAGCGGCTCGTTGGCGCTCATCCACAGCGGGCCGAGGCCGAGCACGCTGACCTGCCACGTGTACCAGTAGGGCAGGCCGTAGAAGCCGAGGATCTCGGCGAACTCGCAGATGCGGAAGGTGTCCCAGCGGGCGTCGGGCGCGCCGTAACCGGCCGGCGTCACCATCGTGGCGAAGATGCGCTCGCGCTTCACGAAATCGAGGAAATCGGAGTACCAGCCGTGCGCGTAGTAGTCGGCCTCGAGCTTGTCTTTGCCCTTCTGCTCGAAGAACGCGATCGTCTTCTCCATCACCTCGCCGGAGCGGGCGTCGGGGTAGGTGCGCGCGCGGTGCTTGGGGTTGAGCAGGATCATCGTCGCTCTCCGGTTCGCGGGTGGGGGGGGAAGAAATGCGAGGCGCGGGGAGGGTACACCCTCTGCGCGGCGCGGGCCGCCACGGCTCGCTCGTGGCACCCTCCCCGAGCGCCCGGAAGAAAATCGACCGCGTCGGTGATCGATCTTCGCCCGGCGCTCCCCTGAGCCTCCGAGCCACGATGTCCGACTCCAGCGCGCGCCCCTCGTCGCCGTCCGAGGCCCCTGCGGCCCCGGCGACCGACCGGCTCACGCTCCTGGCCGTCCGCGCGACCGCCGGGGACCTGCCGGCGACCGCGGCCCTGCTCGAGGCGCTCGCCCCCCGGATCGCCACGGTGGTGCGCGTCATCATGGGGCGCGGCCACCCCGACACCGACGACGTCGTGCAGCAGGCGCTCATCGCCTTCCTGCAGGCGCTCCCCGCGTTCCGCGGCGAGTGCGCGCCGGCTGGGTACGCGTCGCGCATCGCCGTCCGCACGGCCGTCGCCGCGCGCAAGCGCTCGCGACGCGACCGGGCGCGCGAGCAGCTCGACCTCGACGCCGAGCTGCACGCGAGCGCGGCGCTCTCGCCCGGCGAGGAGCGCGACGCCGCGAGGCGGCGCGAGGTGCTGCGCGCGCTGCTCACCGAGATCCCGGAGGAGCAGGCGGAGTCGCTGGCGCTCCGCGTCGTGCTCGGCTGGTCGCTCGACGAGGTCGCCGCCGCGACCGGGGTGCCCGTCAACACCGTCCGCAGCCGCATCCGGCTCGCCCGCGAGGCGCTGCGCCGCCGCATCGAGGCCGACCCGCGCCTCGTGCTCGACCTGGAGCTGTCGTCATGAGCGTCATCGACCTGCACCCCGACGACCTGCTCGACCTCGAGGCGCGAGGGGGGCTCACGCCCGCCGACCGCGAGCGGCTCGACGCCCACCTCGCGCGCTGCGCCGCGTGCCGCATCGAGCGCACGCTGCGGCGCGATTTCGCGGTGGAGCTCGCGGCGACGGCCTCGGCGACCAACGTCGCGGGGCTCGTCTCGCACGCGCTCAGCGCGGTGCGCGTCGAGCCTGCGCTGCCTGCCGCGCCGCGCGC
>CAITLX010000224.1 GCA_903893335.1 uncultured delta proteobacterium
GTCAGCCAGCGGAACGCGTTGACGTTGCGCGCCTCGGGCTCGCCCCCCTCGAGCTTGCACTCGTAGAGGTAGAGGTCGACCACGTACTTGTCGTACGGGTGGCTGACGAACGAGATGAGCTGACCGACGCCGACGCCGACGCCGAGCCGGTGCAGCACCTCGCGGCGCAGCGCCGCGGCGTCCGTCTCGCCCTCCTCGACCCGACCGCCCGGGAACTCCCAGAGCAGCGGCAGCACGGCCGTCGGCCGGCGCTGCGTCACCAGGTAGGTGCCGCCGCGCTCGACGACGGCTGCGACGACGCGGATGGTGCGCGTCGGCGGGGATTCCATGGGGGGCAAGTGGGGCACGCGGCGGGCGTCAGAAATTGACGCGGAAGACTTGCTGGCCCATCAGCAGCACGTCGCCCGACACGACCTCGCGCTCGTGCTCGAGGCGCAGGAACGTGCCGTTGGAGCTGCCGAGGTCGGTCAGCCACGCCGAGCCGCTCTCCCAGGTCACGCGGCAGTGCAGCCCCGAGACGTAGCCGTCCTCGGGGAAGAGCACGTCGCCGCGCTCGCGCCCGATGTGGATGCCCGCCTCGGGGATCGGGAACGCGTTGCCCGTCGTGTCGCGCCCCGTCATGAGCGAGATGCGCCCGACGTAGCCCTTCGACGGGCTGCCGAGCCGCTCGACGCCGTCGGGCGACGCAGGCTGCGGCGCGAGCGCCTCGTAGCGGATGATCTCCTGGCCGATGCGGAAGAGGTCCGCGGGCTGGAGCGCGACGGGCGTGCCCTGCTGGAGCTTGACGTAGACGCCGTTGAGCGACGCTTCGTCCTTCACGTAGAGCTTGCCGCTGCGGATGCTGAACGTCGCGTGGCGCGGCGAGAGGTAGCTGTCGCCCGCGAAGATGCCGCCGATGTCGCGGCCGACGGTGACCGTCGCGCCCGGCAGCGTGTACGTCCCGGCCTCGCTGCCATCGGCGCGCAGCGCGGTGAGCAGGACCTGGAGCGACGGCGCCGCCGCAGCAGCCACAGGGGCCGCGTACGCAGGAGCCGCAGCGGCCGGAGCCGCGGGGGCGGCGGCGGCAGCGTGGAGGTTGTAGCCACACGCCGCGCAGAACTTGTTCTGCGGGTAGTTGGGGTGACCGCACTGCGGGCAGGCCGCGGTGGCCGCAGCGGCGGGCGCAGCGGGCGGGGCCGGGGGCGTCGCGGGGAACGCAGACGCAGGCGGCGACGGCGGGTAGGCCGCGGCGGCAGGCACCGGCTGGTAGGCCGCAGGCGCGGGGGCCTGAGCGGGGCGAGGAACGGCCGCTGGGACCGCGACGGAGGGCGGCACGGGCTGCTGCACCGCGCGCATGCCGTGGGGCGGCGTCTGCGAGGCGAAGGGCTTGGGCGCCGCGTCGCGCGGCAGCTCCGCGCCACAGCCGAGGCAGAACTTGTAGTGGTCCTGGTTCTCCTTCGAGCACTTCGGACAGGTGATCACCGGCTGGCCTCCTCGGGGGAAATCGATGCTGCTCGGACGCTGCCTCTGCGCCACGCGAGCCGCGGCGGCAGAGCCCGCGCGACGTACGCGTGGGAACGCGCGGCGGGACGATTCCGCTCGCGCAAAGGCGGAGGATTCTCGCTCGATTCTCCCCGTGGGGTCAAGGAGCCGGGGACGATCGTCGCGCGGAGATCAGCGCGTGAGAAGCGCGAGCGCCTCGCGCACGAGCTGCGCGAGGGGGATGTCGTCGGGGCGCGAGGCCAGCGCGGAGGTCGCTCGCTCGACCTCGGCGGGGCGAAACCCGAGCCCGGCGAGGGCCGCTCCGAGCGACGCCGCGCGGCCGGCGGGCGCCGTGGGAGCCGCGGCGGCGGCGCGCGCGGGGGCGTCGGGGACCGCGAGCTTGCCCTCGAGCTCGAGCAGCAGGCGGTGGGCCGTCTTCGCGCCGACGCCGGAGATCGCGTGCAGGCGCCCCGCGTCGCCCGCCGACACGGCCCGCGCCAGCTCGTCGGCGCCGAGCGCCGAGAGGACCGCGAGCGCGATCTTCGGGCCCACGTTGGAGACGCCGATGAGCGCGCGGAACGCCGAGCGGTCGGACAGCGAGGCGAAGCCGAACAGCGTGAGGGCGTCCTCGCGCACGTGCGTGTGGACGTGGAGCGTGACGCGATCGCCGTCGCCGAGGGCGCGCGCTCGCCCCACCGTGCCGAGCGGCGTCGACACCTCGTAGCCGACGCCCTGCACGTCGAGGACGACCGCGCCGTCGGCCTCTTCG
The DNA here is from genome assembly GCA_903893335.1 of uncultured delta proteobacterium. Classification (GTDB taxonomy): domain Bacteria; phylum Myxococcota_A; class Polyangia; order Polyangiales; family Polyangiaceae; genus CAITLX01. Next base: position 2,231 of record CAITLX010000224.1, read on the forward strand.
GTCGCCACCGTACCCGTCAGCCGCCCGATCATCGTGCGCGCGACTCTACCCGACGCAGCCGCCGTTCAGTTGAGCTTCGCGCCTTGGCAGATCCACGCGCGCACCAGCTCGAGCGTCGCGTCGGGGAGCCTCTGGCCCTCGCCCGGCATGCCGTCGCCGCAGGGAGGCGCGCCCGTCTCCGCGTGGCACGCGAGCCCCGACGCGTTCTGATCCTGATCGAGCTTGTGCATGAGGAAGCTCCTGGCCGGGTCGCCCGGCGTGACGCGCGGCATCGA
>CAITLX010000225.1 GCA_903893335.1 uncultured delta proteobacterium
GGGGACGAGCGTTGCGGTCGCGCTGCCGACGCCTCCGGCCTCGTGGCCTGCGGCGGGCGCAGGCGGCAACTACGCTGGACTCGTCAACCCCGCGACGACGACCGAGACCGACGCTGTCGGTTGGCAGACGATGACGGTGCACGAGACGCGCGCGTCGGCGTTCAACTTCAACAACTTCGTGGTCAAGGACTTCACGAGATACGCCACGCACGTCAGCACGAACAAACTCGACTGGATGTGACGCCGCGGTGCGGGTGGTCAGGCGTCGTTACGATGCCCAACGTGACCCATCAGCGACGCCGGGATGATCGCGCGCCGGACGCCCGGCAGGCTGCCGACCTTCTCGGAGGTGGCACGTGTCGAAGGGACGGAAGATCGGCGGCGAGATCGAGGCACGTCGGAGCTTGCGCGCGGCGGAGGCGGCAGGGCTCGAGCCGCGTGAATGGGCGCACGAGCACGGCGTCGATGCGCGCTCGCTCAACATGTGGCGCGTCATCCTCCGGCGAATGGCCTCGAAGGGCGCGCGTCCTCTCCGTCAATCAACGCGCGTGCCGAGCGCGGCGACGGGCCTCGTCGAGCTCGTGCCAACCTCGCCCGCACGCGTCGTTCGGCCACTCGCGACCGTTGCGCCCGCCCGCTACGTGCTCGACGTCGGCGGCGCGCGCATCGAGTTCGGCGACGACTTCGCGGCGCCCACGTTGCGCCGCGTGATCGAGGTGCTGCGCTCTTGCTGAGCCTGGCGCCGACGGTGCGCGTGTTCGTCGCGGTCGAGCCGCTCGACATGCGCGGCTCGTTCGACTCGCTCGCCGGCGCCGTGCGTCGCCTGGGCCTCGATCCGGTCGATGGGCACCTGTACTTGTTCATGAACAAGCGTCGACGGATCGCCAAGGCGCTGTGGTTCGACGGCTCGGGCTGGTGCGTTCTCGCGAAGCGCCTCGAGGCTGGGAGTTTCCAGGTTCCTCCGCTCGATGGGGCTCGTTCGCAGGTGCAGATCGACGCAACGATGTTCGCGTCGCTGCTCGCGGGCATCGACTTCACTGCGGCGCGCCGCGGCTGGTATCGACACGCGCAGAGCGCCGCGAGTCGATAGGGGATCGACACGGATCGCCCCGTGTGATCTCTTCGCGCCGTGACCGACGGCGAGGCGCTCCAGCGAGAAAACGAGCACCTTCGCGCGCAGGTCGCGCAGCTGGTCGAGCAGATCGCGAGGCTCAACGATCGCGTCGGCGAGCTCCTGGCCATCGCGCAGCGCAAGGCGCGCAAAGTGCCGGCAGAGAAGCCCGCAGCGCCGCCGCCGGCGGTCGAGGGCGACGCCAAGCAAGCCTTCGATCAGCGGCCGACGGCGCCGGAGAAGCCCGTCCTGCCCGAGCGGCCGAAGGCGCCGCGCAGGCCGACCGGCCGCAAGCCCGTGCCGTCGCACCTCGAAGCCGAGTCGCACGCGCTCCGGCCGGACGTCTGCGCGCACTGCGGAAGCGACGCGCTCGACGTCGCCGACGAGATCGTCGAAGAGAAGCTCCACGTCGTGAAGGAGCATCAGCGCCGCCGCGTCGTGCGGCGCACGACTTGTCGCTGTCGACGCTGCGGCGGACGCACGACGCCGCGCTCGCTGCCAGCGCCCTACGAGCGCTCGAAGGTCACGTGCGATTGGCTCGCGTGGCTCGTCTACCAGAAGTTCGCGCTGCTCTCACCGCTCGATCGCATTCGCCGCGACCTCGCCGAGCGTGGCGTTCCTGTCGCGATGAGCACGCTCGTCTCGCTCATCGAGCGCGCCGCCGACCTGCTCGACCCCGTCGACGGGCTGCACTGGCGGACGCTGCTCGCGGGCTCCTGGATGGCGACGGACGGCACCGGACTGAAGGTGCTCGTGCCGAAGCTGCCCGCCGCGCACAACGGCTACATCGAACTCTATCGCAACCAGGAACTCGCCGTCTTCCAGTACGAGGCCGACAAGACCAGCGACGTCGTGGTGTCGAAGCTCGCGCGCTTTCGCGGGACGCTCACCGCCGATGCCGAGCATCGCTTCAACGCGGTATTCGAGTCGGGGCGCGTGGTCGAAGCCGGCTGCAACGCTCACGGTCGGCGCAAGTTCCGCGACGCGGAGGACACACAACCGGTGCTCGCCGCCGAGGGCGGCGCGTTCATCGGCGCGATCTACGGCGAGGAGGAGGCGGCGCACAAACTCGGCCTCGCCGGCGACGCGCTGCGCGAGCACCGCCAACACCGCATTCGCCCCCTCGCGAACGACTTCGAGCGTTGGCTCGTCGCCGTCGAGCCCACGCTACTGCCCTCCGAACCATTGATGGTGGCGGTGCGCTACTACCGCAACCATCGCGATGCGCTGCTGCGCTTCATCGATGACCCCGACGTGCCGATTGATAACTCCCCGACCGAGCGAGAGTTCCAGAACGTCGCGAAGCTGCGCCTCAACATGCTCTTCGCCGGCAGCACCGAGGGCGCGCATCGCGCGTGCGTGCTGCTCGGCATCGTCGCGACGTGCCGAACCGCGGGCGTGCCCGTGCAGGCCTATCTCGCGTGGGCCTTCGAGCGACTCGGCACCCACCGCGAGGTCTTCGGCCTCGCTGTCGGCGAAGTCACCCCCGCGGCCTTCAAGAAGACGCTCGGCTGACCCCGGTGGGCGACGAGGCCGGCTGCATGACCAAGAACGTCACGCATCCCGGCGTCGCTGATGGGTCACCGTGAACCTCCGCCGCACGGGCACGAACCGCCTCCCACAACTCGGGTGCGACGATGGCGAGCTCGGGGCGGTGGTCGCGGATCACCTCGTGCTCGGGGCGGGCCCTGTAGCGGCGGACGTTGGTGCCCGGGAGCTTCACCCACTGACGCTTCTTGAACGACCAGCGCCCGACGTAAGCCTCGTTCCGCAGGATGTCGCGAATGGTCGTGGCGACCCAGCCATGCCGACGATGCCGCGTCTTGGCGCGCGGAGTTGGGACATTCTCGACGTTGAGCGTGAGCGCGATGTCGCGGTGCGAGCAGCCGTCCCGGTACATCGTGAAGATCCTCGTGACGGTCGCCTTGCCCGCCTCGTCGATCTCGATGCGGTGGCCGCGCACCTGCCCGCGGTCGTCGGTGACGGGCGAGCTGCGGTAGCCCAGCGGGAGGCCGCCGGTGGAGAACCCCGCGAGCGCCCTGCCCTCGAGGCCACGCAGCGTCTTGTCGCGTAAGTCGTCGAGGTACATGTCCGAGAGCAGGCTCTTGACCGTGTAGGTGAGCTTCGCGGACCGCTCGCCGGTGTTGATGCCGTCGGCCACGCCGCGCAGCTCGACGCGCATGTACTGCAGCCGCTTGAAGAGCGAAGCCGAGTCCGCCAGGTCGCGGCTGATGCGCGAGATGTCCTCGGTGACGATCGTGTCGACCTGCCGCGCCTCGACGAGCGCCATCATCCTCTCGAAGCCCGGGCGGCGAAGGCTCGCGCCGCTGACCGCCGAGTCCGAGAACACGAGATCCTCGGCGACGGAGCCCCCGCGCGCGACGACGTACTCGCGGCACCGACGGAACTGGTCGTCGATGCTCGATTCCCGCTGGTTCGCCGAGGAGAACCTCGCGTAGAGCGCCACGCGCTTGCCCGACAGCTCCGCCGCCTGCATCACCCTTCGCTCCCCTCGTCGGCCGCCGCTTCAGCCTGCTCTTGAAAGTACAACCGGATCGCTGCCGAGGCGAGGTACGTCATCGACCGGATCGAGGCCCAGGCGACGCACGGCGCCGGCGAGCGAGTCGAACGAGCCGCGCATGTCGAGCGGCTCGAC
>CAITLX010000226.1 GCA_903893335.1 uncultured delta proteobacterium
AGGCGACGCGCCGTCGCGTCCGCCTGCTCGAGGCCACCGACGAGCGCCTCGCGCGCGAGACCTTCCCGCGCATCGGGCCGTTCGTCGGCGTGGACATGTCGCCGTCGTCGGTCGCCTACGCGATGCTCGGCGTCGCGGTCGAGCTGCCGGTCGCCCAGCGCAACCAGGGGCCACGCGCCGTCGCGCAGGCCTCGCGCGCCGGCGAGCTCGACCGGCTCGGCGTCGAGGCGCGCGCCATCGTCCGAGAGGTCGCCGCCACGCGCGCCGCCTACCGCGCCCGGCACGAGCAGCTGCGCATCCTCACCGAGCAGGCGCTGCCGTCGGTCGAGCGCACGCTGGAGCTCGTGCAGGTCGGGTGGATGTCGGGCCGCTTCGACCTCTTCCGCGTCACCTCCGCCGCCCGCGACGTCGCGCGCGTGCGCTCGCTCAGGCTCGACGCGCTCGAGACCGCCTGGCTTCAACGCATCGCGCTCGCGCGCGCCGCCGGCAACATCGAACCATGAACGACCACGACGCCGCCTCTCTCTCGTCGAGCGCCTCGACCCCCGCCCCGCGGAGCCGCCGACGCCTCGCGCTGCTCGTCGGCTCGGCGCTCGCAGCCGCCGTGCTCGTCGCCGCGCTCGCGGGCCGCCACGCCGTGCTCGCGCCCGCCCCCGCGCGCGACGTGCCGCACCTCGACGGCAAGTCGATCCGCTTCTCGCGAGCGTTCGCCCAGCGCGCCGGCATCGAGCTCGCCGCCGCCTCGACCGCGAGCCTCGCGCCCAGCGTCAGCGTCACGGGCACGGTCACCTTCGACCCCGACCGGGTCGCGGCGATCGGCGCGCGCATCGATGGCCGCGTCCGGCGCATCCGCAAGTTCCCCGGCGACCCCGTCGCCGCCGGCGACGTCCTGGCCGAGATCGAGAGCGCGGCGCTCGGCACCGCGCAGACCGGCGTGCTGTCGGCCCGGGCGCACTTCGAGGCCGCCCGCGCCAACGAGCTTCGCGAGACCCAGCTCGCCGAGGCCAAGGTCTCCTCGCAGCGCGAGGCCGAGGTCGCGCGCGCCACCGCGCTCGTCGCGCGGGCCGAGCTGCACGCCGCCGAGCAGAAGGTGCGCGCGCTCGGCGGCGACGTCTCGCCCGACATCGGCGTGCTCGCGCTCACCTCGCCCATCGCCGGCAAGGTCGTCGAGTCGCACGTCTCGCGCGGGCAGTCCGTCGAGCCGACGCAGACGCTCTTCCGCGTCGCCGACCTCGCGCGCGTCTGGATCGAGCTCGCCGTGTTCGAGCGCGAGGTCAACCACGTCCGGCGCGGCGACGAGGTCGAGATCATCCCGCAGTCGAACACCTCGGTCGTGCTGACGGGCAAGGTCGCCCACGTCGGCGACATCATCGCCCTCGAGACGCGCAGCGCCGACGTGCGCGTCGTCGTCGACAACGCCGACGGCACGCTGCGCCCGGGCCAGTCGGTGCTCGCGAAGATCCGCACCGCCACCACCCACGGAGACGCCGTCGTGCTGCCGCGCGACGCGGTGACGAGCATCGACGGGCGCCCCACGGTGTTCGTCGCGCACGACGACACCTCGGTCGAGCCGCGCGTCGTCGTCACCGGAGCCAGCGACGGCACCCACATCGAGATCGCCTCGGGCGTCGCCGCCGGCGAGCGCGTCGTGGTCCGGGGCGTGTTCGCGCTCAAGTCGGAGATCTTCCGCTGACCGTGCTGAGCGCCGTCGTCGCCGCCTCGATCCGCCTGCGCCGCGTGGTGCTCGTCGCGCTCGTGCTCGTGCTGGGCGCGGGGGCGCTCGCCGCGCGCGCGCTGCCGATCGACGCCATCCCCGACGTCTCCACCGTCCAGGTCTCGCTGCTGACCGAGTGCCCCGGCCTGTCGCCCGTCGAGGTCGAGCGCACGGTGACCTTCCCGCTCGAGGCCGCGCTCAACGGCACGCCGGGCCTGGTCGAGCTGAGGTCGGTCTCGCGCTCGGGCCTCTCGGCGGTGACCGTCATCCTCAAGGAGGGCACCGACATCTGGTTCGCGCGGCAGGTCGTGCTCGAGCGCGTACGCGGCGCCGAGGGTCAGCTGCCGAAGGTCGCGGGGCGCCCCGAGCTCTCACCCGTCTCCGGCGGCCTCGGCGAGATCTTCCAGTTCGTCGTGCGGTCCGACCACCACTCGCCGACGCAGCTGCGCACGCTGCTCGACTGGGAGATCGTGCCCAAGCTGCGCGGCGTCGGCGGCGTCATCGAGATCAACACGATGGGGGGCGACCTCAAGGAGTACCAGATCGTCATCGACCGGGCGCGCCTGCACGCCCACGGCGTCACGGTCGCGGACATCGAGTCCGCGCTGCAACGCGCCAACGCGTCGGTCGGTGGCGGCTACCTCGATCGCCCGACCGAGTCGTTCACGCTCGTCGGCTCGGGGCTGCTCGGGGGCGAGGACGAGATCGGCAACGTCGTCGTGCGCACCGAGCCCGACGGCACGCCGCTGCTGGTGCGCCACGTCGCCGACGTGCGCGTCGGGGCAGCCCTGCGCCACGGCGTCATCACCCGCGACGGCGAGGGGGAGGCCGTCACCGGCATCGTCATGATGCTCATCGGCGCCAACAGCCGCGACGTGGTGCACGCCGTCAAGCGGCGCGTCGGCGAGATCCAGCGCGACCTGCCCGCAGGCGTCGTCATCGACACGATCTACGACCGCTCCGACTTCGTCGGGCGCACCCTGCGCACGGTCGTGCAGAACCTCGTCGAGGGGGCGCTCGTGGTCGCCGTCGTCCTCGCGCTCCTGCTCGGCACGGTGCGCGGCGCGCTGGTCGTCGTGCTGGGCATCCCCGTGTCGATGTCGATCGCGCTGTTCGGCATGCACCTGTTCGGGGTCACGGGCGACCTGATGAGCCTCGGCGCCATCGACTTCGGCTTCCTCGTCGACGGGCCGATCGTCGTGCTCGAGGCCGTGATGGCGGGGACGGCGGGCAAGCGCCTGATGCGGCACGCGCGCGCCGGGGCGTACACCGAGATCGTCGCGCTCGTCGCGCGCCCGGTCGCGTTCTCGGTCGCGATCATCATGCTCGTCTACCTCCCGCTGCTGAGCCTCGAGGGCATCGAGGGCAAGATGTTCCGCCCGATGGCCGTGACGATGGCGAGCGCCCTGTTCGGCGCGCTCGTCTACTCCGTGCTCTTCTTCCCGGCCCTCCTCGTCACGCTCGTGCCGCCCCCCAAGGCCCTCGGCCCGCGCTGGGTCATCGCGCTCGAGCACGCCTACGCGCGCCTGCTGCCCGCCGCGCTGCGCTGGCGAGCGCCGCTCATCGGCGGCGCTGGGCTCGCGCTCGTCGCGAGCATCGCGTTGCTCGCGAACGCCGGCGCCGACTTCGTGCCGCGCATCGACGAGGGGGACGCCGTCGTCACCATCCGTCGGCCCCCTTCCATCAACCTCGCGCAGGCCAAGGAGCTCGACCTCGCGACCGAGCGCGTGCTCAAGCGCTTCCCCGAGGTCGTGACGTCGCTCGCGATGACCGGCCGCGCCGAGGTCGCGATCGACCCCGTGGGCAACGACAACACCGACATGCTCGTGCACCTGCGCCCCAAGGAGCAGTGGACGACCGCGCACGACCTCGACACGCTCTCGGTGGCGATGAAGAGCGCCATCGAGAGCGAGGTGCCGAGCACGTTCGTCTCGGTGTCGCAGCCGATCGAGGACAAGACCAACGAGCTCATCAGCGGCTCGCGCGCCGACGTGCAGATCGCGCTGTTCGGCGCGGAGCTGGGCGAGCTCAAGCGCCTGAGCGAGGCGGTCGGCGCCGTCGTGCGCGACGTGCCGGGCACCGGCGACGTGCGCGTCGAGCGCCTGCTCGGCGCCCCGACGATCTCGGTGCGACCCGACCGGGCCCGGCTCGCGCGCTACGGCGTGGCGATGGTCGACGCGCTCTCCGTCGTGCAGGCGGCGCGCGTCGGCATCCCGCTCGGGTCGATCTACGAGGGGCACCGCCGCTTCGACCTGCGGCTGCTGGTGCCGCCGCGCTCTCCGACCCCCGAGGCGATCGGCGAGCTCTTCGTCGAGGCCGCCGGGGGGACGACCGTCCCTCTCTCGGAGCTGGCGCGCATCGACGAGACCGAGGGCCCGACGCAGATTCGCCGCGAGAGCCTCACGCGCACCGTGCGCGTCGAGGTCAACCTGCGCGGCCGCGACCTCGTGTCGTGGGTCGGCGAAGCGCGCGCGCGGGTGGCCGCCGCGGTGGCGCTGCCGCCGGGCTACGAGGTCGCGTGGGGCGGGCAGTTCGAGAACTTCGAGCGTGCGAAGAAGCGCCTCGGCGTCGTCGTGCCGATGAGCCTCTGCATCATCTTCGCGATGCTGCTCTGGATGTTCGGCAACGTGCGCTACGCGCTCGCGGTGTTCGCCACCGTCCCGTTCGCGCTGGTCGGCGGCATCCTCGGACTCATCGGTCGCGGCCTGTCGTTCAGCATCCCCGCAGCGGTCGGCTTCATCGCGCTCGCGGGCGTGGCGGTGCTCAACGGCGTCGTCATGGCCGACGAGGTGAAGGCCCAGATGAAGAGCGGCGCGCGGCCCGAGGACGCGGTGCAGCACGGGGCGCGCGAGACGCTGCGCGCCGTCATCACCACCGCGGCCGTCGCCGCGCTCGGCTTCCTCCCGATGGCGCTCGCGACGGGCGCGGGCGCCGAGGTGCAGCGCCCCCTCGCGACCGTCGTCATCAGCGGCATCCTGCTCTCGACCGTGCTCGCGCTGTTCGTGCTCCCGGGCGTGCTGCTCGTGGCGCTCGGCAAGAGGCGCCCCGGCGACTCCGAAGCCCCCTGGGCCTGAGCGAGTCCGGCGTCGGCGCGAGCGCCCGCTTGACGCCCCCCGCGCACACGCGCTCCGCTTCGCCCATGCCCTCCTCGCTCGGACGCAGCCAGGCGCTCTACGACTCGCTCACCGGCGCGGCGTACGACTACGCGGTCGAGCGGCCGGCGCTGGCGCGCGTCGCGGGGCGATTGCTCTGGAGCGCCGACATCGCCGTCTTCTACCGCCCCATGGACGCAATCGCCGAGGCCCCCGACGGCGCGGTCATCCTCGACGTGCCCTGCGGCGGCGGCGTCGCGCTCCGTCGCCTCGGCCGCGGGCAACGCGTGCGCTACCTCGCGGTCGACTACTCGCCGGGCATGCTCGAGCGCACGCGCCGCGTCGCCTCCGAGCTTGGGCTCACGGGCGTCGAGTACGTGCAGGCCGACGTCGGGGCGCTCCCGTTCGACGACGCGAGCGTGGACCTCTGCGTCTCGTCGGCGGGGCTGCACTGCTTCCCCGACCCCGCGCGCGCCGTCGCCGAGATCGCCCGCTGCCTGCGCCCCGGCGGGCGCCTCGTCGGCAGCATGGCCGTGTGCGGCACGAGCGCGCGCCACGACGCGCAGATGGCGCTCTTTCGCCGCACCGGCGCCCTCGGCCCCGGCGGCACGCAATCCGACCTCGAAGCCTGGGTGCGCGGTGCGGGGCTCTCCGACTTGCAGACCGAGCGCTCCGGCGCGCTCGTACGCTTCGAGGCGCGCAAGTAGCCCGCGCGCTCGCCACGACGCGCCCTGCCCCTTGACCCCCCGGCGCGCGAGGCGAATGTTGCTTCGCGTAGCGCAAGGCTGCCCGCGTCGCTCGACGACGCGAGCGGGCGCTGGCACCCCGCCAGACGCCCTCACCGCCTGCGCCCCGAGGCCCCATGGCTGCTGCCACCTCCACCGACCGCGACCCGCGCGCGACGCCCGACGACGCAGCGCCCCCCGCGCTCGACGCTCCCGCCCTCGACGACGAACCGGGCACCGGCATGGCCTTCATGGGGGGCGGCATCCTCGGGGTGAGCCTCGTCTTCCTCGCCGTCGGCGGGGTCATGCGGGCGCTCGAGCGCTGGGAGCAGCGCTCCAGGCTCGTGCACTGACGCCGCCGCGCGCGCCTCACGGTTGCCCATACGCCCGAGCGGGGGCATCTTTTGTAGATCGTGCGCCCCGCAACCGCCCTCGCCGTCGTCGGCGCGCTCGCCCTCGGCGTCGCGGCCTACTCGCGCGCGGCGCCCCCGCTGCCACGCGCGCACCTCGCGTTGCCCGCCGACCCACTCGCGCCCATCGAGCCCGCGGCGCCGCTCCCTGCTCCCGCGACGATCGCGCCCGCCGCGCAGCCCGCCCTCGCCAACCCCGCCCCCGCAGCGACGCCTGCGCCCGACCCGATGGCGCCCGCCGCCGCGCGCCCTCGCGGCCGCCGAGGCTGCCCCGCCGACATGGTGCGCGTGGCCGGGCGCTTCTGCATCGACCGCTTCGAGGCCACCATGGTCGACGTGGCGTCGGGGCGGCCGCTGTCCCCCTACTACCCGCCGACCCCCAAGCTCTTCCGGCAGATCGTCGAGCAGTGGGCCGACGCGCCGACGCCGCCGGTCGCGAGCCTGCTGCCGATGCCCTTCCCCGAGGTGCCGTCGTGGCAGCGCGAGGCGGCGTTCGCCCCGCGGGCGGTGTCGTCGCGCTCGGTCGTGCCACAGGGCTACGTGAGCGGCGTCACGGCGCGCGCGGCATGCGAGCAGTCGGGCAAGCGCCTCTGCTCGCTCGACGAGTGGACGACCGCCTGCCGCGGCGCGCGCGGTACGCAGTACCCGTACGGCGACACCTTCTCGGCGGCCTCGTGCAACGTCTTCCGCGAGGAGCACCCCGCGCATCTGCTGCACGGTAGCTTCTCGACGGGCCTGCTCGACCCACGCCTCAACCAGGTCGCCTACCAGGGGGAGCCGCTGCTGCGCGCGACGGGCGCCTCGCCTGCGTGCAAGAGCGCGTGGGGCGACGACGCCGTCTACGACATGGTCGGCAACCTCGACGAGTGGGTCGACGACCCCGACGGCACCTTCGTCGGCGGCTTCTACGCGCGTGCGACGCGCTCGGGCTGCGACGCCAAGGTGAGCGCGCACCCGGCGACCTACTTCGATTACTCGACCGGCGTGCGCTGCTGCGACGCGGTGCGCTGAGCGCCGCTCACTCGGGCGTGGTGTCGTCGTTCGGGTCGTCGGCGTCGTCGCCGCCGGCCGGCGGCGGCTCGTCGCTCGCGTCGTGGGGCGGCAGGCGCGGAAGCGCGTCGCTCGCGTGAGCGCTCCCGGCGGGAGCCGCGGCGGGCCTCGCCACGGGCAGGCCCCCTGCCCCGTCGACGCCGCGCGCGCGCGAGTCGTCGAAGCAGCCGAGCGCGGCCTGACCCGGGGGGCACGCGATGCGGACGTGGAAGTGGTCGTCGTGGGGAGCGGCGTGGGGCGGCTGGCTCATCAGCATCGCCGCGCGGTCGCGTAGCTCGCGCGGGGCGCCCACCTTCTCGGCGTGGGCGAGCAGGCGCGCGCGCAGCGGCGCATAGACGAAGATCGAGCGCACCTGCGCGGTGCGGTCGTCGAGCAGCGCGGTGAGCAGCGTCCAGTTGCGCCCCTCGTCGAAGCGCAGGCCGGGCTCGGACTTGACCTTGCCGTCGCCGTCGCACGCGAGGAAGCGCGGCGGGTAGAGCCCGCGGCCGCCGCGCTCGCGCACGAGGTAGAAGCCGACGTCCACGTCGCGCCCGCTCTGGTGCGAGTGGTGCGCGGCGAGCCGCCCGCCATGCTCGGCCGAGAGCTCGCCGAGCCCGAGCACCGCGCCCGGGTAGCGCCGCGCGACGCGGCGGCTCGCGTGGTCGAGCAGCGCGAGCAGCGCGGGCACGCCATAGCGCGCGGGGCTCTTGGCGTGGGCCGGGACGAAGCGCAGCGTCGGCGTCTCGCGCAGCCTGCGGCCGTTCACGAGCTTGCCGGCGTTGGGGTAGCCGATGGAGAGCGTGCGCCCCCCGGCCACCCCCGTCGCGGCGGCGCCGACGACCGACAGGGTCACCACCACGCTGGCGAGCGCGAGGGCCGTCGAGAGGGATCGGGCGAGCATCGAGCCGGAGAACGTAGCCGATCTGGGGTGCGGCGCGAGGGGGCGCGAGCGGCCCCCGCGCGCTACGCAGCCACGCGCCGCCGCCGACGCGCCGCCAGCACCAGTCCAAGAGCTACGAGCCAGCCCGCCGAGCCCGCACGATCGCGCTCGCCCACCGCTCCGACGCTGCAGACGCCCTTGCTCTGATCGACGTTCAGCGTGTCGCTGCCGGCCGTCGTCGCGCTCTCGGGCACGCCGCCGTCGTCCGAGGCCACGACGCACTTCTGCTGCGCGCAGAGGTAGCCCTTGGCGCACGGGGCGCTCTGCGGGTCGCACGAGATCCAGCACCCGGTCACCGCCGTGCAGGTGTACCCGCCGCAGTTCTTCTCGCTGCCGTCGGGGGCGATCTCGCTGGCGCCATCGACCGAGCAGGTCTTGCCCCCCTGCGAGCAGGTCTGCTTGATCGGGTCGCACGTCAGGTTGCCCGCGCACTCGCTGTCGCTCTTGCAGCTCGTCTTGCACCCGAACCCGCCGTCGCCGACCGGTCCGCAGCTGTACGCCCCACACGGGAACGCCGCGAAGGTCTGCACCTCGCCGTTGCCGTCGCACTTGGCCGGGGGGATCTCGGAGTCGCCCGAGCAAGACGCCTCGGTGACGACCTGCCCCTGGTGCGGGAAGGCGCACGCCGTCCGGTCGCCACCGCCGCAAGTGCCCACGCACACCCCAACACCGCCGCATCGCGCGCGCGACCCGACGGGCGAGCCGGTGACGACGCTGCACGTGCCCTCGCTGCCCTGCACGTTGCACGCCTCGCACTGCCCGCTGCACGTCTCGTTGCAGCAGCGGCTGTCGGCGCAGTGGCCGAGGCCGCACTCGCGATCGGCGCCGCAGGCTGCGCCCAGCGTGAGCTTCACGACACACGCGCCCCCCTGGCAGAAGAAGCCATCGACGCAATCGCCGTCGGCGCCGCAACCCGCCAGGCAATGCCCGCCAGTGCACTGGTAGGGAGCGCACACGACGGCGTTGCTCTGCGTCACCCCGCAGAGGCCGACGCCGTCGCACACCTGCCGCACCTCGGCGCCGCCGAGGCAGAGGTCCGCACCGCACACCTGGCCGGGGGCGTACAGCGCGCACGCCCGCGCGCCGTCGCACGTGCCGCTCGTGCCGCAGCTCGTCGTCGCGCTCGTCGGGCAGTCGTCGTCGGGGTCCTTGCCCGCACCGATCGCGCCGCACACGCCGTCGGCGCCGCCGCCCTTCTTCACCGCGCTGCACGCCTCGCACAGCCCGCCGCAAGCCGTGTCGCAGCAGTAGCCGTCGATGCAGCTGCCGCTCGCGCACTCCGAGCCGCCGCCGCACGGCTGCCCGGGCGCCTGCACCCCGACGCAGTGCGACGTCGCGTCGCAGTAGTTGCCCGCCTGGCAGTCGCTCTTGCTCGCGCAGGTGGTCAGGCAGTTGCCGCTCGACGCGCTGCACACGTACGCGCCGCAGCTCGTGCCGCTCGCGCTCACCGAGCACGAGAGCGCGCCCGCGCAGGTGGACGGACGGCTCTCGTTGCCGACACAGACGGGGCTGCCGCAGCCGGTTCCGACCGCCCAATAGGCGCACGCACGGTTGCCATCGCACTGACCGCTCAACCCGCAGGTCGTCTTCGCCGACTCGGCGCAGTCGCCGTCGGGATCGCTGCCCGACACGATCGCGCCGCACTCCCCGTCCTTGCCCTGCCCCTTCCTCTGCGCGCTGCACGCCTCGCAGGCGCTGCCGCACGCGCTGTCGCAGCAGAAGCCGTCGGTGCAGAAGCCGCTCGTGCACTCGCCCGCGTCACCGCACGTCCCGCCCGCAGGCTTCTTCGTCAGGCAGGCGCCACCGAGACAGAAACTGCTCGAAGGCGAGAAGCAGTCGGTCGCCGATGCGCACGCGGCGCACATGCCACCTGCGCAGCTCTGCGGCGCGCAGGGCACGCCGCCGGCCGACACGGCGCAGACGCCCGGCCCCTGGCACACCTCGCCAACCAGCAGGTTGCCGTTGCAGGTGCCGCCCGAGGCACCGCACAGCGTCCCGACCGCCCAGAAGGCACAGGCGCCGTTGCCGTCGCAGTAGCCGTCGGTGCCGCAGGTGCTCTGCGCCTGCTGCGCGCACTCGTTGTCCGGGTCGCGCTGCACGGCGATGGCCCCGCATGCGCCGTCCGAGCCGCCGCCCTTCTTCGCGGCGCTGCACGCCATGCAGACGCCGCCGCACGCCGTGTCGCAGCAGAAGCCGTCCACGCAGTTGCCGGTGAGGCACTGCGCCGTCGTCGCGCACGTCGCACCGGCGCCCTGCTTCGTCTCGCAGGCGTGGGTCGCGCCATTGCACCAGCTACCGGTCGCGCAGTCCCCCTCGCTCGAGCAGGTCGTCGCACAGAGCCCCGTGGCCATCGAGCAGACGAAGTTGCCGCACGCCAGGCCGCTCGCGCTCTTGCCGCAGGTGCCGGGCGCGGTGCACTCGCTCGGCCGGCTCTCGTTGCCCACGCACGACGGCGCGCCGCAGCCGGTGCCCGTCGCCCAGTAGGCGCACGCGCGCGCGCCGTCGCACTGCCCGTTGGTGCCGCAGGTGCTCTGCGCCTGCTGCGCGCACTCGTTGTCGGGGTCGGAGTTGACCTCGATGGCCCCGCAGACGCCGTCGGCCCCGAGGCCCTTCTTGACGGCGCTGCACGCCTCGCACGCGCCCGCACAAGCGGTGTCGCAGCAATAGCCGTCGGCGCAGTTGCCCGTCACGCACTGCGACCCGCTCGCGCACGCGAGCCCCTGGTCGAGCTTCGCGACGCACTGCGTGGCCCGGCAGAAGTTGCCCCCCGCGCAGTCGAAGTCGCCGCCGCACGCCGTCTGGCACGCGCCGGTCACGCCGCTGCACGCGTACGCGCCGCAGCTCGCGCCGCCGGCGCTCACGGCGCACGACAGCGACCCCGCGCAGGTGCGCGGACGGCTCTCGTTGCCCACGCACACCGCACCGGCGCAGGTCGTGCCGATCGGCCACGCCTGGCACGCGCCGACGCCGTCGCAGAGGCCGTCCTGGCCGCAGGTGCTCTGTGGCTCGGTCGCGCACTCGTTGTCCGGGTCGGTGCTCGCCGCGACCGGGCCGCAGACGCCGTCCACGCCCGTGCCCTTGCGCAGGGCGTTGCACGCCTGGCAGAGCCCCGCGCAAGCGGTGTCGCAGCAGTAGCCGTCCACGCAGCTACCGGTCGCGCACTGTCCTGGCCCCGCGCACGTCGCGCCGATGGCCTGCCGACCGACACACTGCCCGCCGCTGCAGAAGTCTCCGGCGACGCAGTCCGCGTCGGCGGCGCACGTCGTCAGGCACGCGCCCGTCGCGGCGCTGCACGCGTACGCGCCGCAGGCCGTCCCGCTCGCCGACACGGCGCACGTGAGCGCGCCGGCGCAGGTGCGGGGGCGGCTCTCGCTCCCCACGCAGACGGCGCCGCCGCAGGTCGTGCCCACCGGCCACACCGCGCACGCGCGGCTGCCGTCGCAGAGCCCGTTCTGCCCGCAGGTGCTCGCAAGCTCCAGCGCGCACTCGTTGTCGGGGTCGGTGCTCGCCGCGACCGCGCCGCACGCGCCGTCCGCGCCCGCGCCCTTCTTCGTCGCGCTGCACGCCTCGCAGAGGCCGGCGCACGCCGTGTCGCAGCAGAAGCCCTCGGCGCAGTGGCCCGTCGTGCACTCCGCGTCCGCGCCGCACGTCGCGCCCTGCGCCTTGCGCGTCAGGCACTGGCCGCCGGCGCCGCAGTAGCTCACCGCGGGGTTGGAGCAGTCGGCCGCGGTCGAGCACGCCGCGCAGACCCCGCCCACGCACCGCTGCGCGCCGCAGTCCACGCCAGCGGGAGCGTTCGAGCAGACGTCGCGCGCGGTGCACACCTTGCCGACCACGAGGTTGCCGCTGCACACGTTCGTGCCGCTGCCGCAGTCGGTGCCGACCCGCCACGCCTCGCAGGTCGCCGTGCCGCTGCAGTTGCCCGTCTGCCCGCAGGTCGCCTTCGCGTCCTGCGCGCACTCTCCGTCGGGGTCGGTGCCCTCGACGATCGGCCCGCACGCGCCGTCGGCGCCCTGCCCCTTCCTCTGACCGCTGCACGCCTGGCAGAGCCCGCCGCACGCCGTGTCGCAGCAGAAGCCGTCCACGCAGTGTGCGCTGCCGCACTCGGCGTCGGCGCCGCAGGTGTCCCCCTGCGCCTTCTTCGCGAGGCACTGTCCCCCGGCCGCGCAGTAGCTCGCGGCGGGGTTCGAGCAATCGGACGCCGTGGCGCAGGGCGCGCATGCGCCGTTCGCGCATTTCTGTGCGGCGCAATCGACGCCGCTCGACGCGTTCGCGCAGGCGCCCGGCCCCGTGCAGACCTTGCCCACGACCAGGTTGCCGCTGCACACGTTCGTGCCGTTGCTGCAGTCCGTCCCCACCGGGTACGTCTCGCAGGCGCCTGCGCCGCTGCACTGGCCCGTCTGCCCGCAGCTTGCCTTCGCGTCCTGCGCGCACTCGGAGTCGGGGTCGGTGCCGACGGCGTTCGGGCCGCATGCGCCATCGGCGCCCTGCCCCTTCTTCGCGTTGCTGCACGCCTGGCACGTCCCCGCGCAGCTCGTGTCGCAGCAGAATCCATCCACGCAGTGCGCCGTGCCGCACTCCGCGTCGGCGCCGCACGCGTCCCCCTGGCTCTTCTTCGCGAGACACGCGCCGCCGGCGCCGCAGTAGGTCGCAGCCGGGTTCGAGCAGTCCGAGCCCGTGGAGCAAGGCGCGCACGCGCCGTTCGTGCAGCGCTGCGCGCCGCAGTCCACGCCCCCCGTCGCGACCGCGCAGACGCCCGGCCCCGCGCACACCTTGCCGACGACCAGGTTGCCACTGCACACGTTGCCGCCATTGCCGCAGTCGGTGCCCACCGGCCACGAGGCGCACGCGCCGTTGCCGTCGCACGAGCCGCTCTGGCCGCAAGTCGACGACGCCTGCTGCACGCACTCGTTGCCCGGATCGCCCCCCGCGGCGACCGGCCCGCACTCGCCGTCGGCGCCCTGGCCCTTGGCGGCCACGGTGCACGCCTGGCAGAGGCCCGCGCACGCCGTGTCGCAGCAGACGCCGTCCACGCAGTGCCCGCTCGCGCACGCGCTCGCCGCGCCGCACGCGTTGCCCGGCGCAAGCTGCGCGACGCAGCGCGAGCCGCTGCAGAAGCTGCCGGTCGAGCACTCCGCGTCCGTCGCGCACACCGTCTGGCAGGCGCCGGTGGCCGAGTTGCACGCGTACGCGCCGCAGCTCGCGCCGCTCGCGCTCGCCGCGCAGGTGAGCGAGCCCGCGCAGGTGCGCGGCCGGCTCTCATTGCCGACGCAGACCGGCCCCGCGCAGGTGGTGCCGACCGCCCAAGCCGCGCAGGCGCGGTTGCCGTCGCAGGTGCCGTCCTGTCCGCACGTGCCGGCCACCTGGTACGCGCACTCGGCGTCCGGGTCGCTGGTCGCTGCCACCGGGCCGCACGCGCCGTCGCCCCCGGCGCCCTTCTTCGTCGCGCTGCACGCCTCGCAGAGCCCCGCGCACGCGGTGTCGCAGCACACGCCGTCCGCACAGTGCGCCGAGCCGCACTCGGCGTCCGCGGCGCAGGCGTCCCCTTGTGCCTTGCGCGCCAGGCACTGGCCGCCGGCCCCGCAATAGCTCGCCGCCGGGTTCGAGCAATCGGCCGCGGTGGTGCACGCCGCGCACACGCCGCCCACGCAGCGCTGCGCGCCGCAGTCGATGCCGCCGGTCGCGTTGGCGCAGGTGTTCGGGCCCGTGCAGACCTTGCCGACCACGAGGTTGCCGCTGCACACGTTGGTGCCGTTGCCGCAGTCGGTGCCCGCCGGCCACGCGGCGCAGGCGCCCGCGCCGTTGCAGGCGCCGTTCTGGCCGCAGGTCGCGGGGCTCTGCTGCGCGCACTCGTTGTCCGGGTCGTGCCCCGACGCGATCGCTCCGCAGGCGCCGTCGGCGCCCTGCCCCTTCTTCGACGCGCTGCACGCGTAGCAGGCGCCGCTGCACGCAGCGTCGCAGCAGACGCCGTCCACGCAGTTGCCGAGCGCGCACTCCGCCGCCCTGGAGCAGGCCGCTCCGGGCGCCTCCTTCGGCGCGCAGGCGCCCGCGGCGTTGCAGTAGTTGCCGCTCGCACACGACACGTCGCTGGCGCACGCCGTCGCGCACGTCCCGCTCGTCGCGTCGCACACGTACGCGCCGCAAGCCGTGCCGCCCACAGTGCCGCAGGTGCGCGCCGCCGTGCAGCGCAGCGCGCGGCTCTCGTTGCCGACGCAGGTGGCCCCGCCGCAGCTTGCCTGGGTGGTGGCCCACGAGTCGCACGCGCCGGCGCCGTTGCAGGCGCCGTTCTGGCCGCACGAGCTTTGTGACTCGGTCGCGCACTGGTCGTGTGGGTCGGCCCCCACCTTGGCGTTGCCGCAGACGCCGTCGCCCCCGGCCGTCTTCAGCGCCCCCGCGCAGGCCTGGCAGAGCCCTGAGCACGCCCCGTCGCAGCAAACGGCATCGACGCAGTATCCGCTCGCACACTCGGCGCACACTCCCGCTACCTTGCAGTCGTTCGCGAGGTTGCACGCACCTCCCTGCGCCTTGCGCACGAGGCACGATCCGCTGGAGGCGCAGTAGCTGCCCGACGGACAGCCCGCGTCGCCGATGCATCCTCCGGGGCAAGTCGAGCTCGCTCCGTCGCACAGCGCGCCGCTCGCACACGCGGGCGTGGCCGTCATGCCCGACCTCGCGGAGCCGCATGTGCCGTCGAGCGTGCCGGACTGCTTGAACGCGCCGGTGCACGCCTCGCAGGCGCCGCCGCACGCCGTGTCGCAGCAGACGCCGTCGGTGCAGTTGCCGGTGGCGCACTCGGCGCACGTGCCCGACGTCTTGCAGTCGCTCGTGAGGTTGCACGCCGCTCCTTGCACCCGTCGGGTGGCGCACGTGCCGCTCGACGTGCAGTAGCTCCCGGTCGGGCAGCCCGCGTCGGCGGTGCAGCCGGCGGGGCACGCCGCGCTCGCGCCGTTGCACACGACGCTGCCCGCGCACACCGGCGCGCCGCTCGCTCCCGCCTTCGTCGGCCCGCAGGTGCCATTGGCCGCGCCCGACTGCTTCAGCGCCGCCGAGCAGGCGTCGCAGCCGCCTGAGCAGGCCGCGTCGCAGCAGTAGCCGTCCGCGCAGGCACCGGTCACGCACTGGCTGGCGGCGCTGCACGCGACCCCCTGCGCCAGCTTGGCGACGCAAGCGCTCGACGCGTCGCAGTAGAACCCGCTCTGGCAGTCCGATTCCGACGAGCACGAGGTGCCGCACTGCCCGCTCGCCGGCAGGCACTTGTAGGCGGAGCAGGTCGCCCCCGTCGCCGACGTCTGGCAGCTGCTCGCGC
>CAITLX010000227.1 GCA_903893335.1 uncultured delta proteobacterium
AGGTGCGCCTTGAAGTGCTTGAACAGCGACTCGTAGCGGACCTTGGTCAGGCGCGGCACGCGCCGGTCGGGCGAGGCGATGAGCGGCAGCGCCTCGGGCGAGGCGCAGGGCACCTCGACGTGTGTGCGGTAGCGCGACGCGAGCGAGGCGTCGTCGATCTCGGCGTCCGAGAGCGACTTCAGCCACCACTGCAACAGCGCGAGGTCCCCCTCGCCGGCGCGCGAGCGCAGGCGCACGAGCGACTCCCACAGGGGGTTGCGCGCCTGCCACGCGCCGCCGTGCGAGGCGACGACGCACGCGCCGACGTAGAGCGCGCCGTGCACGACCGCGTGCACGAGCAGCGGCACACCGTCGGGGCCGCGCTCGTCGGCCCAGCGGTCGCGCCGCGCGCGCGTCACCGCGACGCCGAGCCTGTGCACCGAGGCGTCCGATCGATCGAGCCCGAGGTCCTCGCCGTCGAACAGCGTGGGCGCGAGCGCCGCGAAGCGCGACGCCGTGTCGTCGAGCGCGGCGACGATCGAGGGGTTGCCCGCGGGGTTCGCGTCGGTGGCGCGCGCCGCCGCGAGATCGCGCCGCGCCGCCTCGGGGTAGAGCGGCCAGAAGAAGCGCTCGAAGATGCGCTCGGGCGTCAGGGGCTCGGCCATCGGAGGCGGGTCATGGCGGCGCGTCCGGTCGCCGTCAAGCGCGCGCGGATGGTAGGGTCGCAAGGCCGACCGATGCTCGCCCCCGACGTCACCTTCGAAGGCTTCACGGCGCCCGACTGGGAGCGGCTGCTCGCGGCGTTCACGCCCCGCTCGCGCGACGCCGACGACGGCCCCGAGGGGGGCCTCGTCGTGCTCCACGACGGCGAGCGCGTGCGCAAGCTCGTGCACACGCGCGTCGGCCGCCTCGACCCCTCGGGGCTCGCCTGGCCCACCTCGCTGCCCGACCTCGCCGAGCGCCACGGCGCGCGCTTCGCGGTCGCCGCCGACCTCGACGCCCTCGACGACGTGATGCACGAACTCGGCGCGCGGCTGCGTCGCCACGACGACGCGCTGCGGCAGTGGACGACGCTCGCGACCATCGTGCGCGAGCGGCTCGCGTCGGGTCGCCTCGCGGCCTGGCCGCGGCGCCTGCGCCCCGTGCCCATCCCCACGCCGCGCATGGTCGACGCCGTGCTCGACAGCGTGTGCCCCGTCGGCCGCGTCGCGCTGCTCGGCCTGTTCGCCGACGGCCAGCTCGCCACCAGCGTGGCGGTGCTGCGCGAGGCGCGCGGCCTCACGCGCATCGTCGGGCCCGACGCGATGCGCCGCCGCATGGGGCTCTGCTCGGGCGATTTTCGCCGCGACTACCGCCACCTCGTCGAGGTGACGGCGCGCACCATCGGGCCGCTCTCGTTCGGCTGCTTCGCCGAGGAGGCGACGCTGCGCGCGCTCTCGGTCGACGACACCCCGGGCGCGTGGGCGCGCGCGGTCGCGGTGCGCGACGTCATCCTCGCGCCGATGCCCGCGCCGCTCGTCGTCCCGCTCGGGCTCGACGCCGCGCGCGCCGGCATCGCGGCGCTGCGCGACGTGCTCGAGCGCGCCGACCCCATCGGCAGCACGTTCGCCGGAGCCCTGCTCTCGCGCATCACCCCCGGGGCGAACGGCCCCGCGCCCTTCGACCCCCTCGACGCGCTCCGCCGCCTGCTCGCACGCTAGACGCCGCCGCCGCACTCCGTGGTATTCTGATTGTTCGCGACGCTGCGGACGCAAGCGTTCGACCCCATGCTCCCTTCGAAGGATCTTCAGCGCCTGTTCAAGGCCGCCGCGTGGTCGTCGCGGGCCGAGCTCGAGGCGTTCGTGGCCGAGGCCGTGCCGGTGCCGCCGGCCGATCTGCTCAAGCTGCTCGACGTCATCATCGTGCGCGGGCCGGCCGACCCGCAGACCGTGCAGAACCGCGCCGTGGCCTTCGGCATGCTCGGCGACCGGTCCCCGAGCGAGGAGCTCTTCGTCCCGCTGCTGCGCGCGCTGAAGATCGCCGAGCCTTCCGTCCGGGGCGTGCTCGCGCCGCTGGTCGTGCGCGACAACAGCATCCCGGGCCACGGCGAGCTGTGCGCCGCGATGCGCACCACCGACGTCGATCTGCGCCGCCACGTCGCGCACATCCTCAAGCAGGTCGCCGGTCGCACCGCGTTCGACATGCTCATCGCCATGGTGGGCGAGCCCGATTTCCCCGGCCGCCTCGAGACGGCCGACGTGCTCGTCACCAAGGGGGCGCACCACGCCATCCCCGGCCTCGCGCTCATGCTCCAGGTCGGCCGCTCCATCGACAAGGCGCAGGCCCTCAAGTACCTCGGCGACGCGCGCCTCATGGCGCGCGACATCCCCTCGGCGCTGCGCGCGATCGCCGCCGCGCTCTCCGACGCCGACGAGCGCGTCGCCATCCAGGCCGTCAGCAGCTTCTCGAGCCTGTGCAGCGAGGACGAGTTCTTCCAGCACGTCACCCCGGCGCTCGAGGCGCACAGCGTCGCCATCGTGCGCGCCGCCATCGACGGCCTCAAGCGGTTCGGCTCGCCGCGCGCCATCGCCGCGCTCGAGCGCAAGTTCCGCCAGGGCCCCAACTCGCTGCGCATGGCCGTGCTCGACGCGCTCGAGGCCATCGGCCACGACGGCGTCATCCCCGCGGTCGTGCACGCGATGCAGCACAAGCAGGTCGGCGTGCGCAACCGCGCCTCCGAGGTGCTCGTCGCGCTCGCGACCACGCACAAGGTCGAGCTCGCGCGCACCATCCTGTGGCTGCTGCGCAGCCGCGACGTCAACGTGCGGCGCGCCGCCGCCGAGGTGCTTCAGAAGGTCGGCGACCCGAGCGGCGAGCTCGCGCCCAAGCTGCTCACCTACCTGCGCGACGAGGACTGGTGGGTGCGCGAGCGCGTCACCGACGCCCTCGTCGAGATGGCCGGCAACCAGCTCACCCGCTACATCGTGAGCTACCTCGCCGACCCGTCCGACATCGTGCGGCGCTACGCGGTCGACGTCCTCTTCCGCGTGAAGGACCCCGCCGCGCTCGGCGCGCTCGTGCGCACCGCGACGAGCGACGCCGACTGGTGGGTGCGCGAGCGCGCCATCGAGGCCATCGCCGCGCTGAAGGACGCGCGCGCCCTGCCCTACCTCATCGATCTGCTCGGGCGCGATCGCGGGCTGGTCTACGCCATCCTCGAGGCGCTCGCGTCGCTCGAGGCCAGGAGCGCCCAGCCGCACGTGCTCGCGCTGCTCGCCGACGAGGAGCCCGACGTCCGCCTCGCCGCGGTGCGCTGCCTCGAGGCCCTCGACGACCCGAGCGCGTCCGAGGCCCTCGGCCCCCTCGCCGAGGACATCGACCACCGCGTGCGGCGCGCGGCGCGCGACGTGCTCGACCGCTGGAAGGTGCGCTGGCGCGGCGGCCCCGAGGTCATCGCCGACCGTCGGCTGCCCCTGCTCGACCGCCTGCTGGTCGGCGTCGCGCGCGCCGAGGCCGACGATCTGCTGCTCTACAGCAACGCGCGACCGATGGTGAAGCGCCTCGGGTCGATGGCGCAGCTCGCCAACAACGTCTTCACGAGCGAGCAGGTCGAGGCGATGCTGCTGCCGCACCTGACGCCCGCGCAGCTCAGCGCGCTCGACGAGCAGCGCGACGTGGACCTCTCGTACGAGGTCAAGAGCGAGGGGCTGCGCTTCCGCGCCAACGTGTTCCGCCAGATCTCGGGGCTCTCGGCCGTGTTCCGGATCATCAAGGGCACGCTGATGGACATCGAGAAGCTCGGCCTGCCGCCCATCGTGCAGACCTTCGGCGACCTCAAGAACGGCCTCGTGCTGGTCGGGGGCCCGACGGGCTCGGGCAAATCGACGACGCTCGCGGGCGTCATCGACTACGTCAACCGCACCTACCAGCGACACATCATCACGCTCGAGGACCCGATCGAGGTCGTGCACGTGCGCAAGCGCTGCCTGGTCAACCAGCGCGAGGTCGGCGCGCACACCAACGGCTTCGGCCCCGCGCTGCGCGCGACGCTGCGCCAGGACCCCGACGTCATCCTCGTCGGCGAGATGCGCGATCTCGCCACGATCTCGTTCGCGGTCACCGCCGCCGAGACGGGCCACCTCGTGTTCGGCACGGTGCACACCGTGTCGGCCGACTCGAGCATCGACCGCATCATCAACGCGTTCCCCCCCGGCCAGCACCCGCAGGTGCGCTCGATGCTCGCCGAGACGCTGCGCGCGGTCGTCTGCCAGCAGCTCGTGCGCCGCTGCGACGGGCCGGGGCGCGCGCTCGCCGTCGAGGTCATGCTCAACAACGACGCCGTCTCCAACCTCATCCGCAAGGGCAAGACGTACCAGCTCGCGCAGGTCATCCAGACGTCGCGCGACCTGGGCATGCAGTCGATGGACTTCGAGATCATGCGCCTGCTCAAGGAGGGCACGATCTCCGAGGACGAGGCCTACCTGAAGGTGACCGACAAGGCGGCGTTCGAGCGCAGCCTCGCCGAGGCCGAGGCGCCCGCGGGCGGCGCGCGCGGGCCGTCGATGCACCCCTCCGCGCTGCCGCCGGCTGCGAGCACCGCGCCGCGACCGACGCCGGGCGCGCTCAGCATGCCGCCGCCGGCCACCACGGGGCGCCCCTCGCGCCTGCCGGGAGCCTGAGCCGTGGCCCGCATCGACTCCTTCCTGCGGCTCGTCGTCGAGCAGAGCGCGAGCGATCTCCATTTCCACGCCGGTACGCGGCCGATCATCCGCCACGACGGCGACATCGTCGAGCTTCCGTTCCGCGAGCTGAGCGGCAACGAGGCGCGCCGGTTCCTCTTCGAGATCCTGACGCCCGAGCAGCGCGTGATGTTCGAGCGCGACCGCGAGATCGACTTCGCTTACGGCATCGAGGGGGTCGGCCGCTTCCGCGCCAACGTCTTCGAGCAGGCGCGCGGCATCGGCGCCGTCTTCCGCATCATCCCGAGCCGCATCCCGTCGCTCGACGATCTCGCGTTCCCCCCCGTCGTGCGGCGCATCGCCGAGCTCTCCAACGGGCTGGTGCTCGTCACCGGGCCCACCGGCTCGGGCAAGACGACGACGCTCGCGGCCATCATCAACGAGATCAACAAGAGCGGACGCAAGCACATCATCACGGTCGAGGACCCGATCGAGTTCATCCACGAGAGCGCGCAGAGCGTCATCACGCAGCGCCAGGTCGGGCTCCACACCGAGAGCTTCGCGGGCGCGCTGCGCTCGGCCCTGCGCGAGTCGCCCGACGTGCTCGTCGTCGGCGAGATGCGCGACCTCGAGACGGTGACCCTCGCGCTCGCGGCGGCCGAGACGGGCGTGCTCGTCTTCGGCACGCTGCACACCAACTCGGCCGCGAAGGCGATCGACCGCATCCTCGACGTCACCCCGGAGGACTCGCGCGATCAGGTGCGCGGCGTGCTCTCCGTGCTGCTCAAGGGCGTCATCGCGCAGCACCTGTGCAAGCGCGCCAGCGGCGAGGGGCGCGTCGCGGTGCTCGAGATCCTCCTGCACTCCTACGCGGTCAGCAACCTCATCCGCGAGAACAAGATCCACCAGATCGACGGCTACCTCGTCTCGGCCGAGCACTCGGGATCCGGCATGCAGGCGCTCGACTCGTGTATCTTCAACCTCGTTCGTGAGGGGGTCATCACGCTCGAAGAGGGGTTGAAGGTGGCGACCAACCCCGACGCCGTCCGCAAGCTCGCCGCCGATTTGCCCGAGGACTGAGTGGCCGACGACACCCTGAAGCAGACGCGCGACACGGCGCGGTCGTTCGAGCAGCGTGGGCTGCTCGACGCCGCCGTGCAGGCGTACCTGCGCATCGGCGACGTCGACGAGGCGGTGCGCGTGCTCGTCGCGGCCCGCCGCTTCGCCGAGGCTGGCGCCGTCATCATGCAGGCGCTCGGCGTCGCCGACATGCGCCAGGCGCGCGCGCTGCCCCCCAACGGCAAGCGCCTCGCGCTCAAGGCCGCCGTCTGCTTCGCCCACGCGGGCGAGACGCAGCGCGCCGTCGATCTCTACGTCGCGCTCGACGAGCGCGCGCGCGCGGCCGACCTCTTGCAGAAAGCGGGCGACATGGTCGGCGCCGCGCGCCTGCAAGGCGGCGGCGGCACGGCGTCGGCGGCCCTCGGCATCGCGGGGGCGCACCCGACCGGCGGCGCCACCACGTTCCAGACCGCGCAGCGGCTCGAGGCCGCGGGCAACTTCCAGCACGCGCTCGAGGCGTACGTGCAGCTCCGGCAGTTCGGTCACGCCGGGCGCGTCGCGCGGGCGCTCGGTCGCCTCGCCGAGGCCGGTCAGCTCTTCGCCGAGGCGGGCATGTCGTTCGACGCCGCGCAGGCGTGGCTCGAGATGGGCGACACCGGCAAGGGGCTCGACGCGCTCGTGCGCGTCCCGCGCGACGACCCGCGCTACCGCACCGCGTGCCTGCACGCCATCCGCGTGGCCAGCGAGCTGGGCGTGCTCGACTTCCAGCTCGAGCACTTCCTCGCGCAGTTCGTCGCCACCGCCCCGCAGGAGCCCACCGAGGTCGAGGCGCTCTACGTGCTCGCGCGGCTCTACCAGCGCCACGAGTTCCCCGAGAACGCGCGCGAGTCGTTGCAGAAGGTGCTCGCGGCGAGCCCGCGCGGCTACCGCGACGCCGCCGAGCGGCTCGCGGCCCTCGACGTCGAGCTGCGCGGCTCGGCGCGCGTCTACGACCAGATCCTGCGCGAGGAGGCGAGCTTCCGCCGCGACGACTTCGACCGCAACGCGCGCAACGCCTCGCGCCCCCTGCCGGACCTGCCCGACCTGCCCGATCTCCCCGACCTGCCCCCGCTGCCCGGCGCGCCTGCGCCGCGCGCGCCCGCCCGCGCTCCGGCAGGCGGCACCCAGGCGTTTACCGCTGGCGGCGGCGCCCCGCGCCCGACGCCGCAGCCCATCGCTCCCCCCTCGAACGCGACGGCCTACGGGCGCCCCGCCTCCAGCCCCCCCGGCCCGGGGCCGTCGGCGCCCGCCGTCTCGATGCCGCCGCCGTCGTTGGCCCCGATGTCGGGCGCGCAGATGGTGCCCGGCATGATCATCGCCGACCGCTACCGCCTCGAGCAGAAGCTCGGGCAGGGCGGCATGGCCGTCGTCTACCAGGCCGCCGACCTCGAGCTCGGCGAGTCCATCGCGATCAAGGTCTTCACGCAGGTCGTCGAAGACGAGCAGATGATCACGCGCTTCAAGCAGGAGCTCTCGCTGTCGCGCCAGCTCTCGCACCCCAACATCGTCCGGCTCTACGACATCGGCTCGCACCAGGGCATGCGCTTCATCACGATGGAGCTGCTCGTCGGCACCGATCTGCGCGGCCGCATGCGCAAGGCCATGGGGTTCGTCACCGCGCTCGACTACCTGCTGCAAGCCTGCGCCGGCTTGCAGGTCGCGCACGACCGCGGCGTCATCCACCGCGACATCAAGCCCGAGAACTTCTTCGTCACCCTCGACGAGAAGATCAAAATCATGGATTTCGGCATCGCGAAGCGTCAGGCCACCCCCGGCCTGACCATCGCGGGCATGATCGCCGGCACGCCCGAGTACATGTCCCCCGAGCAGGCGACCAACTTCGCCAACGTCACGGGCTCGACCGACATCTACGCGCTCGGCGTCATCGCCTACGAGTTCTTCACCGGGTCGGTGCCCTTCACGCACCCCGAGATCTTCCCGCTGCTCATGAAGCACGTGAACGACACGCCCGACGCGCCGCGCGCGCGCAACCCCCAGGTCCCCGCCGACCTCGAGGCCATCATCCTGCGCTGCCTCGAGAAGCAGCCCGCGGCGCGCTTCAAGAGCTGCAGCGATCTCGGCCGCGCGCTGCTCGACGTCCGCCGGAGGCTCGCGGCCGAGGGGGGCTGACGCCCCTCGCTCCGCGCGCGGAGGCTCGCTTGGCGTTTCTCGGCGGTCGCACGGCGCGGCGGCTGGCCTGGGCCATCGGCCTGACGGCCGCGCTCCCGCTCGCCGCGAGCATCTACTTCGCCGGTCGGCTCGTGGACAAGGCCTTCGCGCAGGCGTTTCCGCCCGAGCTCGGCCAGCACCTCGACCGCTCGCTCGGCGTCTACCAGGAGCTCGCGCGCGCGACCAAGGAGGCGATGCGCAGCGAGGCCGACGCGCTGAGCGCGAGCGCCACGCTGCGCGCAGCCGCCGCGCGCGGCGACGTCGAGGCCGTCGCGGGCGACCTCGCGCGCAAGCTCGGCGAGTCGCCGCACCTCGCCTCGCTCGCCGTGCGCAGCGCCGACGGCGCGCCGCTGGTCACGCGCG
>CAITLX010000228.1 GCA_903893335.1 uncultured delta proteobacterium
GCGTCGAGGTTCGACAGCGACGAGCCGACGCCGATGACGAAGCTCGGCACCGACGGCGCCGAGGCGTACGCGGCGCTCGCGAGCGCCGCGATGCCGGGGATGTCGGACGGGGAGCAGGCGTTGGGCTCGCCGTCGGTGGCGAGCACGACGGCCACCTTGTGCAGCGGGTTCGCGGTCGCCCACCCCTTCGCGTAGGCGATCGCTCCGGCGAGCGCGGGGCCCGTCGGCGTGTCGGCCCCGACCGGCGCCTGACCGTTGAACGAGCCCGTCACCGCGCCCGCGCCCGCGGGCAGCAGCGTGATGGCGAGCTTCGGCTTGGAGTAGAGGCCGACCGGGCAGTCGTTGGAGACGCCGCAGGTGCCCGGCAGGAACAGGAAGACCCCGACGCACGAGAGCCCGTTGCCGCAGTCGCTGTCCGAGAAGCAGCTCGCGTCGCTGCCCGGCGGGAAGAACTGCGTGCCGACGCCCATGCCGGCCGACTTGGGGTCCGCGACGAAGGCCGAGAAGGCCGAGCGCACGGCGTCCCAGGCGGTGCCGCCGCTGCCGACGGCCGTGTCCATCGAGCCCGACTGGTCGAACATGAAATAGAGATCGAGCGGAAGCTGCGCGGCTGTCTGCGTCGTCGACGCGCAGGCGCACGCGCCCGAGATGCACGCCGCGGTGCCGCACGACTTGTTGCACCCGCCGCAGTTGGCCGGGTCGCTCGTGACGTCGGTCTCGCAGCCGGTGGTCACGTCGTGGTCGCAGTCGGAGCGGCCGCTGGTGCACGCGAGCGCGCAGGTGCCGCCGATGCAGAGGGCGGTGCCGTCCTGGGCGTCGGGGCACACGACGGAGCAGTCGCCGCAGTTGAGCTTGTCGCCCGACGGGTCGACCTCGCAGCCGTCCGCGCCGTCGGCGTTGCAGTCGAGCTTGCCGCCGGTGCAGCCCGGGGCGGTGTCGGCGCCCGCGTCGGTGGCCCCCTCGGTCGCGCCGTCGTCGGCGGCGCCGTCGGTCGCGGCGTCGTCGCTCGCGTCCGGGTCGCCCACGGTCGCGTCGGCCTCGACCGAGGCGTCACCCGCGCCCGCGTCGCGCGCGCCGCGCCCCGCCGCCTCGCTCTGCGCGCCGGCGCTGCACCCCGCGAGCAGGACCGCGACCGGCCCGAGGGCCCACAACACCTTGATCGCGCGCATGGCCAGACCTCGCTTCTCGTCCACCGATACCTCACTCCCGGCCCGACGCGAACCCCCAGCGCCGGATGACGCCCCCCCCAGACGGCGTCTATAACGCCCGCCATGACCTCTCCGTCTCCTCCGTTTCGCGTCGGGCTCGTGCAGACGCGCGCCGTCGCCGACCCGGCCGACAACCTCGAGAAGGTCGTCGCGCAGACCCGCGAGGCCGCCGCGCGCGGCGCGCAGGTCGTGTGCCACCAGGAGCTGTTCCGCTCCCCCTACTTCTGTCAGCGCGAGGACCCGGCGCTGTTCGACCTGGCCGAGAGCGTCCCGGGGCCGACGACCGAGGTGCTCGGGCGGCTCGCGCGCGAGCTCGGCGTCGTCATCGTGACCTCGCTGTTCGAGCGGCGCGGCGCGGGCGTCTACCACAACACCGCGGCGGTGCTCGACGCCGACGGCGAGCTGCGGGGCCTCTACCGCAAGATGCACATCCCCGACGACCCGCTCTACTACGAGAAGTACTACTTCACCCCCGGCGACCTCGGTTTTCGCGTGTTCGATACGCGCTTCGCGCGCATCGGCACGCTCGTCTGCTGGGACCAGTGGTACCCCGAGGCCGCGCGGCTGACGGCGATGCTGGGCGCCGAGCTGCTCGTCTACCCCACGGCCATCGGCTGGCACCCCTCGGAGCGCGAGGCGTACGGCACCGCGCAGCACGACGCGTGGGAGACGATGCAGCGCGCGCACGCCATCGCCAACGGCCTGCACGTCGTCGCCGTCAACCGCACGGGCCATGAGGGGGACGCCGGCTCGGGCATCCAGTTCTGGGGCGCGTCGTTCGTCGCCGATCCGTCGGGCGTCGTCGTCGCGCGCGCGCCGCACGACGAGGAGGCCATCCTCGTCGTCGAGTGCGACCCGAAGAAGAGCGAGACGGTGCGGCGCCACTGGCCCTTCTTCCGCGATCGCCGCATCGACGCCTACGAGGGCATCACGAAGCGCTGGGGCGAGCCGTGAGCCGCAAGACGCCCGCCGCCCTCGGCTTCCGCCACCCCGCCGAGTGGGAGCCGCACGCCGCGACCTGGCTGGCCTGGCCCCACCAGAAGGAGGACTGGCCGGGGCGCTTCGGGCCGATCCCGTGGGTGTACGTCGATCTGGTGCGACGGCTCGCGCAGGTCGAGCGCGTGCGGCTCGTCGTGCAGAGCGCGCGCGCCGAGGCCGAGGCCCGCGAGGCGCTCGCGCGCGGAGGGGCCGATCTCGAGCGCGTCGATTTCCGCAGGTTCCCGACCGATCGCTCGTGGCTGCGCGACACCGCGCCCACGTTCGTCGTGCGCGCGGGCGAGGTGGCCGCGGTCGACTGGGCGTTCAACGCCTGGGCGAAGTACGACAACCACGCGCGCGACGACCGCCTGCCGGCGCGCGTGGCGCGCTCCGAGAAGCTGCGCAGGTTCGCGCCCGAGGCGACGATCGCGGGCGCGACGCGGCGCATCGTGCTCGAGGGGGGCAGCGTCGACTTCGACGGCGAGGGCACGATGCTGACGACCGAGGAGTGCCTGCTGTCGGACGTGCAGGCGCGCAACCCGGGCGCCTCGCGCGAGGAGCTCGAGCGCGTGTTCGCCGACTGGCTGGGCGTGCGCAAGGTGCTCTGGCTCGGGCGCGGCATCGCGGGGGACGACACGCACGGGCACGTCGACGATCTCGCGCGCTTCGTCGCCCCCGCGACGGTCGTCGTCGCGCACGAGCCCGACCCGCGCGACGACAACCACGAGCCGCTCGCGGAGAACCTCGAGCGGCTGCGCTCGATGACCGACGCGTCGGGGCGGCCGCTCCGCGTGGTGACGCTCCCGATGCCCGCGCCGGTCGTCTTCGACGGCCAGCGGCTGCCGGCGAGCTACGCCAACTTCTACATCGCCAACGGGCTCGTGCTCGTGCCCACGTTCAACGACCCGAACGACCGCGTCGCGCTCGCGACGCTCGCCGAACTGATGCCCGACCGCGAGGTCGTGGGCGTTCACTCGCTCGACCTGGTGTGGGGCCTCGGCACGCTGCACTGCATGAGCCACGAAGAGCCCGCGGCGCAGGGGTAACGGCGCGGCTCAGCTGCGGAAACCGCAGCCCCCGGGGCCGCCGGGCGCCGGGCACGACCCGCAGCCCGGCCCGGGCGCGGGCGACCCTCCGCTCGCCGAGCCCACCGCGAAGGCCGACAGCACGCGCGTCGCTCCCTCGGCGGCGCACTTGGGGCACGGCGGATCCTTCGCGTCGTACACGAGCTCGTCGAACGCGTGCGCGCACCGCTTGCAGACATATTCGTAGATCGGCATCGCTCGTCTCCGTGGCCGGCGCGCTGCTCGCGCCGCCGCCGGGCGATCATGCGCCCCCCTCCCGCACGCGCAAGTGCGGCGAGCACGGCGGGCGGGGCGGAGCGAGGTCCGCCCTTGCGGTCCGCGCCGCGGAGCGGTGAACTCTCTCCCGCATGTCTTCCACGCTCGTGCGCGCCGCCCGCGCGCTCCTCGCCATCGTCGCCGTCGCCGGCCCCTCGTGCGTCGCCGGTCACCACCCGCCCAAGGTCGTCGCGACCCGCCAGCTCGCCCCGTCGGCGGGCGCAGCCGACGGCGCCGTGGCCCCACCGTTCGCCGTCGCGTTCGCGACGCCCGAGGGGGAGCACGACGTCGCGACCGAGCTCACGGTCACCTGGAACCGCCCCATGCGCGCGCTCGACCTCGCGGGCGACGAGGCGCCGCCCCCCGTGCACCTCACGCCCGACGTCCCCGGCCGGTGGCAGTGGGTCGGCACGCAGGCGGTCACGTTCGTGCCCGCGACCCACCTGCCGTTCGGCAGCGAGCTTCGCCTCGAGGTGCCCGCCGGCACGCGCGCGCTCGACGGCAGCGCGCTCGGCGTCGCCTTCTCGCGCACCCTCACGACCCCGCCGCCGAGCCTCGTGCGCGTCACGCCGAGCGAGGGGGAGCGGCAGCTCGCCCCCGGCGCGACCTTCGAGCTGCGCTTCGACCAGCCAATCACGGACGCGGAGCTCGCGCGCGCTGTCACGCTCGACGCGGGCGAGAAGCCCGCGCAGCGCGTCGCGTTCGACGTGCGCCGCCCCGACCCGCAGAACCCCGCGCGCGCCCTGCTCGTGCCGCGCACGCCGCTGCCGCGCGCGAGCGCCGTCAAGCTGCGCCTCGACCCGAGCCTACGCGGGGCCGAGGGCCCGCGCCCCGCGGGGCGCGAGCGCGTCATCGCGTTCCGCACCTGGGGCCCGCCGGGCCTCGTCAGGCTCTCGTGCGACCGCGACACCCCCCACCGCGACTGCTCGACCTTCGACAGCGTCGTGCTCCAGCTCGCGACCGACGTGAAGCTCGCCGACCTGCGCCGCGCGCTCGTCATCGAGCCGGCCGTGGCCATCGAGTCGCCCGCAGCAGACGACGGCCAGATCACCACCGAGGTCTACCTGCGCGCGCGCTTCGCGCCCGGACGCACCTACCGCATCACGCTGCGCGCGGGCCTGCGCGACGCGCACGGCCAGGCGCTCGCGCGCGACGCGTCGGTCGAGGCCACGTTCGACCACGCGTGGCCCGACGCCTCGTTCACGCTGTCGGGCCAGTACCTCGAGCCCGGTCGGCCGCGCACGGTCGCGGTCGCGTCGCGCAACGTGCCCGACCTCAGCCTCACCGCCGCGCGCCTCGACGACGACGCCGTGGCCGACCTCGCCGCCCTCACGCACGAGCTCGACGCGCCGTTCCTGTCGCGGCTCGCCGGAGCGCGCACCTGGAGCGCGCACCCGACGGGGCGCACCGACGCCGCGCTCTCGACGCCGCTCGCGCTCGGCGAGTGGCTCGGCGGCGACGCGGGACGGGGCGCGGTCGGGGTCGTCGTCGGGTTCACCGCGCGCCCGGGCACCAAGGAGCAGCGCCAGGCGACGCGCGCGCGCGTGGTGCAATCGACCGACCTCGCGCTGACCGCCAAGCTCGCGCGCGACGGCGTGCTCGTCTGGGTGACGCAGCTCTCGTCGGGCGCGCCCGTCGCGGGCGCCGAGGTCGAGCTTCGCCGCGCGAAGGCCGCGTTCGGCCCCGTGACGACCGACGCCGACGGCCTCGCCTGGGTCCCCGGCTTCGAGCTCGCGCGCTGGGGCGACGACCCGGGCGTCGTCATCGCGCGCAGCAAGGGGGACCGCGTCTTCCGCAACGCGCGCGATCTGCTCGAGACGTGGCGCTTCGGCGCCTCGGCCGACCTCTCGCGCAGCACGCGCGCGGTCGGCATGCTCTTCACCGATCGCGGCGTGTACCGCCCCGGCGACACCGTCCGCGTCAAGGGCATCTTCCGGCGCCCCGACGCGCGCGGGCTCGCCACGCCGCGCGGCGCGAAGGTGACGCTCGCCTGCTCGGACCCCGACGGCGACGCGGTGAGCACGCGCGACGTGGCGACGAGCGACTTCGGCACGTTCGACGCGGACGTGCGCGTGCCGGCCACGGCCAAGCTCGGCACCTTCCGCCTCGAGGCGAAGCTCGACGGCGCCGAGCAGGCCGAGGCCGACCTCGACTTCGAGCTCGCCGAGTACCACCCCGCCGAGCTGCGCGTCGCGGTCGAGGCCGACCGCAAGGCGTACGTCCGCGGCGACGACGCCCGCGTGACGACGCGCGCCGACTACCTGTACGGCGCCCCGGTGGCGCTCGCGCGCACGCACGTCACCGTGGGGCGCGCCTCGACCTCGTTCGCGCCGCCGGGCGCCGAGGGCTTCACCTTCGACGACGAGGCGCGCGTGACCGACGACTCGAGCGTCGCCCCGCGCGCCGAGACGCTCGAGCGGGCCGACGTCGCGCTCGACGCCAAGGGAACGCTGACGCGCAAGGTCGCGCTCGCGCTCGACGCGATGCGCGGGCCCGAGCGCGTGACGTTCGAGTCCGAGGTGCAGGACCTCACGCGACGCGCGGTGGCGGGGCGGGTCTCCGTCCTCGTGCACCCCGCCGAGTTCTACGTCGGGCTCGCGCTGCCGGGCGAGCGCTTCGTCGACGCGACGCGCGCCTTCGCGCCGCGCGTGCTCGCCGTCGAGCCCGACGGCGCCCGACGCGAGCGCGTGCCGGTGCACCTCGATCTCGTGCGCCGCACCTGGACCATCGCGCGCGCGGACGCCGGCGGCGGCGAGGTGCGCACCGAGTCGCGCGCGATCGACGCCGTCGTCGCGAGCTGCGACGTCGGCACGGCGCACGAGCCGGCGGGCTGCTCGCTCACGCCCCCCGCACCCGGCTACTACCTCGTGCGCGCGACGGCGAAGGACGCAGCGGGGCGCGCCGTCGCCTCGTCGCTGGGCCTGTACGCGCTCGGCGCGGGCGAGGTCACCTGGGGCGAGGACGACTCGCAGAAGCTCGAGCTGGTCGCCGACCGCGCCTCGTACAAGGTCGGCCAGACCGCGCGCATCCTCGTGCGCTCGCCCTTCGCGCGCGCCGAGGCGCTCGTCACCGTCGAGCGCGCGGGCATCTTCACGCGCCGCCGCGTCGCACTCACCGGCACCGCGCCGGTGCTCGAGGTGCCGATCACCGACGAGCTTCGCCCCAACGCGTTCGTCTCCGTCGTGCTCGTGCGCGGTCGCACCAAGGCCCCGCCGGCGCCTGGCAAGCCCGACGTGGGCGCCCCGACCTTCCGCATGGGGCTCACCCAGCTCGTCGTCGATCCCGAGTCGCGCCGACTCGCGGTGCGCGTGATGCCGAGCCGCACCGAGCTCGCGCCAGGCGCCGAGGTCGACGTCGACGTCGACGTGCTCGACCGCGACGGCAAGCCCGCCCGCGCCGAGGTCACGCTCTACGCGGTCGACGAGGGGGTGCTCGCGCTCACCGGCGAGCGCACGCCCGACCCCATCCCCGTGTTCGGCGCGCCGCGCCCGCTCGAGGTCGCGACGCTCGAGTCGCGCACCGATCTCGCCAAGCTGCTGGGCTCGGCGAGCGCGGGGCTCGACAAGGGGCTCGACGGCGGAGGCGGCGGCTCGGCGCGTCGCGATTTCCGGCAGACGGCCTTCTTCGCCCCCGCGCTGCCGACGGACGCGAAGGGGCGCGCGCACGCGCGCTTCAAGCTCCCCGACGCGCTCACGACCTACCGCGTGATGGCCGTCGCCGTCGCCGAGGACGATCGCTTCGGCTCGGGCGACGCCCGCGTCACGACGCACAAGCCCCTCATGGCGCGCCCCTCGCTGCCGCGCTTCTGGCGCGCCGGCGACACCGCCGAGGCGGGCGTCGTCGTCGCGTCGCGCGGGCTCGCCGCCACGCGCGTCGAGGTCGAGGCGAAGGTCGATGGCCTCGCGCTCGACGGTGACGCCAAGCGCACCCTCGAGCTGCCCCGCGACGGCTCGGCCGAGGTGCGCTTCACGCTGCGCGCCGAGCGCGTGGGCCAGGCGCGGCTGCGCTTCCTGGTGCACGGCGGCGGCGCGTCCGACGCCGTCGAGCTGACGCGCGACGTCGCCGCGCCGATCGCGCCCGAGTCGGTCGCGCTCGCGGGCGACACGCGCTCGGCCGCCGGCGAGTCGCTCGGCGAGCTCGGCGCGATTCGCGACGACGTCGGGGGGCTCGACGTGACGCTCGCCTCGTCCGCGCTCGGCGGCCTCGCCGCGGGGGTCGAGCAGCTCGTCGCGTACCCGTACGGCTGCACCGAGCAGCTGACCAGCCGCCTGGTGCCGCTGCTCGCGCTGCGCGACCTCGCGCGCTCGCAGGCGATCGCGCTGCCCGCCGACGTCGATGCCGCCGCGGCGACGACGGTCGGCAAGCTCCTGGCCAACCAGCGCGGCGACGGCGGCTTCGGCTGGTGGCCCGACGCGCCCGCCAGCTCGCCCTGGGTGTCGGCCTGGGCGCTGTGGGCGCTCGACCTCGCGAGTCATCGAGGCATCTCGGTGCCCGCCTCGGCGCTCGCGCGCTCCACCACCTACGTCCGCCGGTCGCTCGACGACGCGACGCACGACGGCGTGTCGCTCGCGACCGCGGCGTTCGTCGTCGACGTGCTCGCCGGCGCGGGAGCGCCGGACGCCGGCGCGACGACCCGCCTCTTCGAGCGCCGCGCCGATCTCCCGGTGTTCGCGCGCGCGCTGCTCGCGCACGCGATGGTGGCCGGGCACGCGCCCGTCGAGGACGTGCAGGCGCTCGTCGCCGATCTCGCCGCGCGCGTGCGCCTCGAGGGCCCGCTCGCGCGCGCCGTGACGAACGAGGGGGACGCCTACGCCGTCCTGCTCGACTCCGACGCTCGCACCTCGGCGCTGGTGCTGCGCGCGCTCGTGGCGGCCGAGCCCCGGCA
>CAITLX010000229.1 GCA_903893335.1 uncultured delta proteobacterium
CTCGACGACGCCCTGGCGCGGGTGGCAGTAGCCGAGGTTCGAGCCCTCCTGCGGGTGACCCGCCGACACGACGGCGTACGACGGCTGCGCGCGCGCGAGCCACGCGGCGCTCGACGAGGTGTCGCTGCCGTGGTGCGCGACCTGAAGCAGCGTCACCGGGCCCCCCGGGTCGAGCAGGGCCTCCTCGCGGCGCTCGGCGTCGCCGACGAACAGCACGCTCGAGCGGCAGTAGTCGATGCGCAGCCCGATGGAGCAGTCGTTGGCGTCGCTCTCGCAGCGCGTGGGCCACCTCGGCGGCACGACGGCGGTGAAGCGCACGGCGGCCGTGCTCGCGATCGGGAGCTCGCGCGCGCCGGGGCCGACGGCGGTGAGGCGCGTGCCGCGGCGCGCGGCTGCGTCGTGCACGCGCCGCACCTCGGCCTTCTCCACGTCCTCGCCGTTGTCGACGAGGTCCTTGACCGCGAAGTGGTCGAGCACGTCGACGGCGCCGCCGAGGTGGTCGGAGTGCTGGTGGGTGATCCAGAGCAGATCGATGCCGCGCGAGCCGACGTCGCGCGCGAGGCCCGCCATGAGCCGCTCGTGCCAGATGGGGCACGCGCCGTGGCACTGCGCGTCGCTGCGGCGCGGGTTGTCGCCGGTGTCGACGAGCACGCGCCGGCCGTCGGGCAGATCGACGAGGACGGCGAGGCCCTGGCCGACGTCGTAGAAGCGCACCGTCATGGGGGGCGCGCCGGGTCCGCACGCGATCTCCGCGTGCGCGCCCGGTCGCTGCGGGGCGGGGGGCGCGAAGCCCGCGTCGGCGGTCGAGGCGCGCGGGCGGCACGCGAAGGCCGCTCCGATCGCGGCGAGCGCGACGAGGACGACGGCCCGGCGGGCGACACGCATGCGGGCGATGGTACGCGAAAGCGCGTACGTCAGAGGCGGAAGACGCGCCGCGCGTTCTCGCGCAGGAACTTGGGCCACACCTCGTCCTTGAAGGGCACCTGCGGCATCTCGCGGAAGATGCGCTCGAGCGACAGCCCCATCGGGAAGTAGCCCGCGTACAGGATCTTGTCGGCGCCGCGCGTGTTGGCAAACTCGACGATGTTCTTCGGGTAGTGGCGCGGCGCGAACGCGCTGGTCGAGTAGTAGAGGTTCGGCCACTTGATCATGAGCTTCACCGCGAGGTCGGTCCACGGCTCGCAGCCGTGGCGCGTGACGACCTTGAGCTCGGGGAAGAACCAGCACACCTCGTCGAGCAGCGCGACGTCCTGCGCGCCCATCGGCACGCGCGGCCCCGGCACGCCGGCGCAGATGCAGATCGGGATGTCGAGCTCGACGCACTTGGCGTAGAGCGGGAAGAACTTCTTGTCGTTGATCGGCACCTGCGGGCACAGGCCGCAGGGGAACGCGGTCGCGGCCTTGATGCCCCACGTCTCGTGCGCGCGCACGAGGTCGCGCACGCCCTCCATCGCCTTGTTCGGATCGACGGCGAAGCTCGCGAAGAAGCGGTCGGGGTGCTCGCGCAGCGCGCGGTCGGCCTCGCCGTAGCCGGCGCCGATCATCGCGCGCTCGATGCCGTGCTTGTCCATCTCGTCGAGGCAGACCCCGACGTAGTCGCCCGACGCCCGCGCGGTCGGGATGTCCTTGAACATGTACTCGGCCGGCATCTTGAAGCTGCGGCTCTCGGCGTCGAGCAGCAGCGGCCGCAGAAACGAGTACCAGTCGCTCGTGTCGTCGGTGGGGATCTGCATCATGAGGTCGATGACCCCGATGCCGGTCGGCATGGCCACGGCGCGTCCTCCTCGGGCGCCGCGGGCCCGCGACGCACCAGGGGGCGATCCTACGCCCTCGACGGCCGCTGTGGACAGCCAAAATGAAACATGTTCTATTTCTCTCCCATGTCGCCCGACAGCGTCCTCTCGGCGCCCTACGTGCTCGAGTACACGTACCGTCGCTCGGTCGGTCCGGTGCTCGGCCGCTTCCTCGCGGGGCTGCGCGACGGGCGCATCCTCGGCGTCGCGACGCGCGCGGGCCGCGTGCTCGTGCCGCCGCAGGAGTACGACCCCGAGACGGGCGAGGCCGTCGGCGAGATGGTCGAGGTCTCGACCCGCGGCGAGGTCGCGAGCTGGGCGTGGATGAGCGAGCCGCGCCCCGGCCAGCCGCTCGAGCGCCCCTTCGCCTGGGCGCTCGTGAAGCTCGACGGCGCCGACACGGCGCTGCTGCACGTGGTCGACGCCGGCTCGCCGGCGCGCATGCGCACCGGCATGCGCGTGGCGGCGCGCTTCCGCGACGAGCGCAAGGGCACCATCCAGGACCTCGTCTGCTTCGAGCCCGTCGCGGAGGGCGCGTGAGCGACGTCGTCAAGGGCATCAAGGTCCCCGTGCGCCTCGCGTACACGGCGATCGCGGGGCGCGACATGACGCGCTTCTACCAGGCGATCCGCGAGGGCAAGCTGCTCGGTCGCCGCTGCCCCTCGTGCCGCAAGGTCTACGTGCCGCCGCGTGGGCCGTGCCCGACCTGCGGCGTCGCCACCGTCGACGAGGTCGCCGTGCGCGACACCGGCACGGTCACGACGTTCTGCATCGTCAACGTGCCCTACGAGGGGCAGACGATGAAGCTGCCGTACGTCTACGCCATGGTGCTGCTCGACGGCGCCGACCTGCCGCTGCCGCACCTGGTGCAGGGCCTCGAGGCCGACCAGGTCCGCATGGGGCTGCGCGTGCGCGCGTCGTGGGCGCCCGAGGCCGAGCGCCCCGCGTCGATGGAGGCCATCCGCTGGTTCGAGCCCTCGGGCGAGCCCGACGCCTCGTACGACTCGTACCGGGAGCACCTCTGATGCGCGAGGTCGCCATCGTCTCGTTCGCGCAGCTTCCGGCGGTGCGGCGCGATCACGTCCGCGAGGACACCGAGATGCTCCTGCCCGTGCTGCACGAGGCCGTCGCGGCCTCGGGCATCGCGAAGAAGGACCTCGGCTTCACCGTCTCGGGCAGCACCGACTACCTGTGCGGGCGCCCCTTCTCGTTCGTCATGGCGCTCGACGCGGTCGGCGCGTTCCCCCCCATCTCCGAGTCGCACGTGGAGATGGACGGCGCGTGGGCGCTCTACGAGGCCTGGGTGCGCTTGCAGCACGGCGACGTCGACTCGGCGCTCGTCTACGCGTTCGGCAAGTCGTCGCTCGGCGACGTGCGCGCGGTGCTCACGCAGCAGCTCGACCCGTACCTGGTCGCGCCCCTCGGCCCCGACTCGGTGAGCCTCGCGGCGCTGCAGGCGCGCGTGCTGCTCGACCGTGGCCGCACCACCGAGCGCGAGATGGCCGAGATCGCCGCGCGCTCGCGCCGCGACGCGATGCGCAACCCGAGCGCGCAGCTTCGCTTCGATCGCGGCGCCGACCTGCTGCTCGCCGAGCCCTACCTCGTCGAGCCGCTGCGCCGCCACGACTGCCCCCCCATCTCCGACGGCGCGTGCGCGATGGTCATCGCCGCGGGCGACCTCGCGCGCCGCGTCTCGAGGCGCCCCGTGTTCATCGCGGGCATCGACCACCGCATCGAGGCGCAGGGGCTCGGCCTGCGCGACCTCGGCGACTCGCCGTCCACGCGGCTGGCCGCCGAGCGCGCCGGCGTCGCCCGCGCGAAGGTCGATTTCGCCGAGATCCACGCCCCCTTCACGCACCAGGAGGTGCTCGTGCGCGACGCGCTCGGCCTCGCCCCCGGCACGCCGATCAACCCCTCGGGGGGCGCGCTCGCGTCCAACCCCGTCATGGTCGCCGGCCTCACGCGCATCGGCGAGGCCGCGGCGCGCCTCCAGGCGGGCGACGGCGAGCGCGCGGTCGCGCACGCGACCAGCGGCCCATGCTTGCAGCAGAACCTCGTCTGCGTGCTCGAGGCGCGATCATGAGCGAGCGCTGCGCCATCGTCGGCATCGGGCAGACCAAGCACGCGTCCAAGCGAGACGACGTCTCGCTCGCCGGGCTCGTGCGCGAGGCCGCGCTGCGCGCGCTCGACGACGCGGGGCTCGGGCTCGGCGACATCGACGCGGTCGTCATCGGCAAGGCGCCCGACATGTTCGAGGGCGTGATGATGCCCGAGCTGTACCTGGCCGACGCGCTCGGCGCGGTGGGCAAGCCCATGATGCGCGTGCACACCGCCGGCAGCGTCGGCGGCTCGAC
>CAITLX010000230.1 GCA_903893335.1 uncultured delta proteobacterium
GGCCGAGGTGGACGGGTCGGCGTGGCCGGGGGAGCCCTGCGCCACGCTGCCGCCGAGGCCGAGGCGCACGCGGCGAATGTGGGGCGTCGCGCCCGTGTCCGAGGTGCCGATCGCCCACTGCTGGTACTCGGGGCGCGCGCCGATGACGAAGCTGCACCCCTTGGGCGTGTAGTTGCCATTCGTGTCGAGGCCGCCGTCGGCCGTCGCTCCACCTGCGCCGCCGCTTCCGGCCGAGCCGCCGGCGCCCGCCGACCCGCCGTTTCCGGCCGAGCCACCGGTCGCGGTGTCCGAGGTGCTCTGGCAGGCGAAGAGGGCGAGCGGGGCGAGGGCGATGACGCCCATGGGGGAGAGGAGGCGAGGCTTGCGCATGAGGAATCTCCGGGGGTGTCGTCAGAAGGCGGCAGCGGCCTGCCGCGAGGTCGTCAGAAGGCGGCAGTGGCCTGCCGCGAGGTCGTCAGAAGGCGGCGGTCGCCTGCAAGAGGAAGAGGTTGTTGCGAATGTGTCCGGTGCACGCGTGCGTGCCGTCGCCCTGGCCCTCGAGGCAGGCCTTCGTCTCGTTGCGGATCTCGTACGAGGCCTGCAGCTTCGCGTCGTGCGCGCGGCGCGCGTAGAGGTTGAGGCCGATCGTGGTGCCCTGGTAGCCCCACGTCGGGTTGGTGCCCTCGAGCTCGCGCTCGCCGATCTGCGGCTTGTCCACCTCGCGCACCGGGTCGAAGCGCTGCACGCGCAGCGCGAGCTCGACGTGGTCGCGCGCGAAGGGGAGGTCGGGGAAGTAGCCGGCCTGCACGTTCCACCCGACCGCGGTGACGCAGGTGCGGCCGGCGGTGGTGTCGTCGTGGAAGACCCACCCGGGCGAGCCCGCCGAGCAGGTCGGCGCGCCGGAGTCGTCGGCGTCGCGGCGGCCGTACAGCTCGGCGTAGAGCGACGCGCCGCGGAAGTAGAAGGCCAGATCGGCGCCGAGGTAGGTGCGGTTGAAGTGCTTGTCCTCGAGGCGGTTGTGCATCGCGCCGACGCCGACGTTGAGCGCGGGCTTCTTGCGGTCGTCGTCGGAGCGCAGATCGCCCTCGAAGCGGGGCACGGGCGCGAAGGGGGTGGCCTCGACGCGCGCGGCGAACAGCAGGTAATCGTCGTTGTTGTCGCGCTGGTTACGGCCCGGGTCGTTGCCGTTGAAGACGCCCGCTGCGTACGACACCTTGCCGTCCCACGCCTTGCCCTGGAGCATCACGCCGATGTCGCGGTCGACGACGAACTTCGGCGCGATGAAGTAGGCCATGTCGGGGAACTGGAGGGCCCGCGACGACATCATGTTCTGCCGGCTGAACGGCACGCGCATCTGCCCGGCCGACGCGCCGATCT
Organism: uncultured delta proteobacterium; assembly: GCA_903893335.1. Taxonomy (GTDB): domain Bacteria; phylum Myxococcota_A; class Polyangia; order Polyangiales; family Polyangiaceae; genus CAITLX01. The sequence goes on from CAITLX010000230.1 coordinate 1,357, forward strand.
CGGGCAGCGGCTGCGCGACGAGGAAGGCGTCGTAGAGCTCGACGCCGACCGAGAGCTCGAGCTCGAACTGCGCGCGCAGCCACTCGTTGACCTTGGCCACGCCGCCGAGGCGCGCGCGTCGCAGCGTGAACGAGGGGTGCGGCTGGAGGTTGACCTCGGGGCGGGTGTCGGTCTGCTGCCACGAGAAGCGCGGCTGCACCCAGCCGTAGAGGTCGAGCGAGCGCAGCGTGTCGGCCGCCGGGTCGGGGTTGGTGAAGACCCGCACGTCGGCGCGCGAGGTGCGCGGGAGGGCGAGCGCGGCGGCGACGACGAGGCAGGCGGTGGCGGTGCGGCGCATGGACGGTGCCCACGCTGCGCGAGCCGCGCGGCCAGCGCGCGACGAGCGTGTGACAGGCGCGTGTCATCGAAGGGGGCGCGGCGCTGCTGCGGCGCTTCGATCGCGTCCATCGGGCCGTCGGCCCCCGGCGAGGCCCACCGGGCGTGGCACGCTTGGCGAGGTCGCGCGGGCGGCTCGATGCGCCCGCTGCCCCACGATTCCGAGCCGACATGCCGTTCGCCACCGTCCAAGACGCCGCCCGGCGGTTCAGCGAGGCCGCCCTCGCGAAGGCCGCCGACCCGAGCCCGCCGCGCGCGGGCGACGCGAACCACCGCGCGATGTCCGAGGCGTGGCTGGCGCTCGAGGCGCAGGGTGAGCCGGGAGCGTCGGCGGCGCGGGAGCTGCTCACGCTGGGCGCGCGCCCGGTCAGGTGCTGGGTCGCCGCGCAGCTGCTCGCGCTCGGCGACGCGACGATGGCGCCGCTGCTGGAGGCCGAGGCTGCGGCGGGTGGCGCGCTGCCGTTCTCGGTCGCGATGGTGCTCGCGCAGTGGAAGAAGGGGCGGCTGCGGCCCCCCTTCCGCGCCTCGGCTCCGCCCACGGACGGAGGGTGAACGGTGCGCGACCCCGCCGACGCCGTCGAGCGCGTGCTCGCCTACCACGAGCGGACCAAGCACCAGCCGCACGGGTTCGCCGCGGGGCCCGGCCACCTCGACTGGGCGACGCAGCCCGACCCGTTTCGTCGCTTCGCGGGCAGCGCGCTCGTGCGGCTGCCGCTGCTGCCGCTCGCGCAGACGCCGCGCTACGGCGCGCTGTTCGAGCCCGGCGGCGTCGCGCCCCGACAGGTCACGGCGGAGACGCTGTCGCGCGTGCTGCGCGCGGCGATGGGGCTGACGGCGTGGAAGCGCGCGGGCGCGAGCCGCTGGGCGCTGCGCGCCAACCCGTCGAGCGGCAACCTCCACCCGACCGAGGCGTACCTCGTCGTCGGCGACGGCGTGGCGGGTCTCGAGGCGGGCGTCTACCACTACGCCCCCGCGCTGCACGCGCTCGAGCGCCGCGCGTGCCTCGACGCGGGCGCGACGCGCGATCTCCTCGCGCCGCTCCCGCCCGGCTCCCTGCTGCTCGCGCTGACGTCGATCCCCTGGCGCGAGGCGTGGAAGTACGGCGAGCGCGCCCTGCGTTATTGCCTGCACGACACCGGGCACGCCGTCGCGTCGGTGCGCCTCGCGGCGGCGCTCGTCGGCTGGAGGGCGCTCGCGCTGGAGACGGTGGGCGACGACGAGATCGCGCGGCTGGTGGGCCTCGATCGCGACGACGCCGCGCACGAGGGGGAGGCCGAGGTGCCCGAGCTTTTGCTCGCCGTCGTGCCCGCCGACGCGCGGTGCGACGCGCCGGAGCTCGATGCAGCCGCGCTCGCGCGCGTCGTCGCGGGCGCGCGCTGGGAGGGCGCGGCGAACGCGCTGAGCCCCGATCACCGCGCGTGGCCCGCGGTGGAGCAGGGGGCGCACGCCTCGGCCAAGCCGCGCACGCTCCCGGCGAAGGAGCCGCGGATCGACGACGTGGCACCGCCGGCGCTCGCGGCGCTCGCCGGCGACGCGTGGCCGGCCGAGCGCGTGGTGCGCCAGCGGCGCAGCGCGGTCGGCTTCGACGCCGCGACGCCCCTCGCGCGCGACGCGTTCTTCCGCATGCTCGGGCGCACGATGCCCGGCGCGGCGCCCTTCGACGCGCTGCCTTCGCTCGAGCGACGCGCGCGCGTGCACCTCGCGCTCTTCGTGCACCGCGTGAGCGGGCTCGCGCCGGGGCTCTACCTGCTCGCGTGCGACGCGGCCGACCTCGCCGATCTGCGCGCGGCGATGAGCGCGTCGTTCGCGTGGTCGGCCGTCGAGGGGTGCCCCGCGGGGCTGCCGCTGTTCTGCCTGGGCCACGGCGATCTCCGCGCGCTCGCGGCGCGCGTCAGCTGCGGCCAGGCCATCGCGGCCGACGGTGCGTTCTCGCTGGGAATGCTCGCCGACGTCGAGGGAGCCCTGTCGGGAGGGCAGGCGTGGGCCTACCGGCGGCTCTTCTGGGAGGCGGGCGCCATCGGGCAGGTGCTCTACCTCGAGGCCGAGGCCGCCGGCGTACGCGGCACCGGCATCGGCTGCTACTTCGATGACGCGGTGCGCTCGCTGCTCGGGCTGCGCGACGCGCGCTGGCAGAGCCTCTACCACTTCACCGTCGGCGCTCCGCTCGACGACGGGCGCATCGAGACCGAGCCTCCCTACGACGACGAGGGCGGGGGCGGGGGCGCGGCGCGCTGAGCCGCGATCGCAGAGCGCGCTCGACGCCGGCGGTGCTAGAGGCTGCCGTCATGCGCGCTCCCCTCCAGCCCCTCCTGCTCTCGCTGCTCATCGTCGCCTCCACGGCCTCCGAGGGGTGCGCCGCGCGCGCCGCGCAGGCGCCCGCCGCGAGGTGGCAGAAGGTCGCGCTCGCGGCCGTCGCCGACCAGCCGCTGCTGTCGGGCCCGCCGCAGACGCGCGGCATGCGCTCGGGGCACGTCACGCTGAAGGCGGGCGAGGCGATGCACCGACACAGCACGAACGACAACGAGGAGCTGCTCGTCTTCCTGCACGGGCGCGCGCGGCTGCAAATCGGCGACGAGTGGGTCGAGGCCGCCGCCGGCGAGGTGCTCTACATCCCGCCGCAGACGCCCCACGAGGTGCACAACGAGGCGAGCGAGCCGCTCGAGTACCTCTACACCGTGGCGCCCGCGCGCTGACGGGGCCCCCGCCGCCTTTGCCGCTGCGCGCGCGCGGTGTAGTGCGGAGCGATGACGATCGACGCCTGGATGCAGCACCCGAGCCTGCGGATGATGCGCCACGAGATGTTCGCGTCGCTGCTGCGCTGGACGGGCCAGCAGGTGCCGACCGAGGAGCTCCCTATCGAGCTGACGCTCGCCGCGATGGACGCCGCGGGCGTCGAGGTCGGCGTCCTCTCGGCCTGGCATGGGCCGGAGGGGGCGCTCATCAGCAACGACGAGGTCGCGGCGTGCGTCGCGCGGGCGCCGACGCGCTTCGCGGGCGTCGCGTCGGTCGATCTGCGGCGGCCCGTCGAGGCCGTGCGCGAGCTGCGCCGCTGCGTGAAGGAGCTCGGCTTCAAGGGGCTGCGGATGCTGCCCTGGCTCTGGGGCCTGCCCCCCAACGACCGGCGCTACTACCCGCTGTACGCCGAGTGCGTCGAGCTCGGCGTGCCGTTCTGCACGCAGGCGGGGCACGCCGGGCCGCTGCGCTCGTCCGAGCCGGGCCGGCCGATCCCGTACCTCGACGACGTCGCGCTCGACTTCCCCGACCTCGTCATCGTCGCGGGCCACATCGGCTACCCGTGGACCGAGGAGATGATCGCCCTCGCGCGCAAGTACCCCAACGTGCACATCGACACGTCGGCGTACACGGCCCGGCGCTACCCCGAAGAGCTCGTGCGCTACCTGCGCGGCAGCGGTCGCAAGAAGGTGCTCTTCGGCTCGAACTACCCGATGATCACCCCCTCGATGGCGCTCGAGGATCTCGCGGCGCTCGGCCTCGACGACGACGCGAGCGCGCTGTTCCTCGACGGCAACGCGCGAAGGGTGTTCGCGCTCGACCGGCGCGCTCAGGGCGCTGAGAGCGTCGCGACCGCGGCCGGGTAGGTGTCGATCATGACGTAGACGCGCATCGCCGCGGGGGGCGTGGTCGTCTTCCACGGGACGGCGACGCGGGCGATGGAGCCGTCGGTCTTCGTCTCGCGCGTCGTCGAGAGGCCGTAGCCGAGCGTCACGGGCTTGCCCGTGGCGGCGTCGACGACGAAGAGCGCGACCACGTGGTCGGCCAGCGGGAGGGTCGCGCCGGTGAAGGTGGCCGAGGCCTCGGTGGCGGTCGCCGTGATCGCGACCTGGCCCAGCCCCGTGGGCGCCGCTGCGGAGCCGGTGCCGAAGCGCTGCAGGATCGCGCCGCCGAACACCGTGAGCACGTCCGTCTGGGGATTGCAGAGCCCGAGCTTCTGCAAGAAGGGCCCGTAGAAGGGGACGCCCGCGCACACGGTGCTGCCCGAGATGCGCGCCGGGCCCGCCGCGTCGCCTGCGGCGGAGAGGCTCGCGGCGATGCGGAACGTGCGGAACGGGATGACCGCGCTCGTGATCTCGACGCTGACGCCGTCGTCGTTGGTGAGCGTGACGAGGCCGCCGTCGTAGCGCACCGCGAGCGGCATGAGCGCCTTGGTGGCCGGGTCGATGACGGTGCGGTTCTCGCCGTCGGCGAGCTTCGCGCCGGCCATCCAGGCGACGCCGCGCCCCGCGTCGAGCTCGACCAGGCCGATGAGGTAATGGAGCGAGTCGAAGCCGATCTGGTTGTAGCTCGGCAGGATCGTCGGCAGCGGCAGCGCGAGGCGCGCGAGCTCCCACGTCGCCGCCGCGTCGCCCGGGGCGTGGGGGGTCGGCAGCGGCAGCGTGGGCGCGGCGCCCGGCGCGAGCGTGAACGTCCAGTCGGCGGCGACCGAGCCCCCCGGCTTGCCCCCCGAGAGCTTGAGGCCGTCGCGATCGAGATCGACCAGGTAGTCCGCGGCGATGGAGACGTGCACCTTGCCGTCCGCGCCGGCGGTGAAGCCGGAGGTGGGCGTCACGGTGACGAACTTGCCGTCGCC
>CAITLX010000231.1 GCA_903893335.1 uncultured delta proteobacterium
GCGTCGCTCGTCGGCACGGCGGCTCGCGCCGACCAAGGCGACGTGGGGGAGCTGGGCGCGCCCGACGACGCCGCGGCGGGGGAGGCGCGCGTGCGCCTTCGCGAGCTCGCGCGCCCTGGGCGCTACGCGCAGCTGCTCTTCGCGACGTCTTTCGGCGAGGGAGTTCGCGGCAACAACCCGTTTCGCCTCGCGCGCGAGCTGGGCGCCGACGGTCAATCGCTCTCGCTCACCGCGCCCTACGTCGATGTCGCCGTGGGCGCGACCACGGGGCCCCCCGACGGCCTCCAGCACGGCGCCTACCTCGCGCTCTCGTCGGCGCTCGGCGGCACGCCGCAGCAGGTGCTCACGCCGTCGTACCTCGCGCTCGCGCGCGTGGCGCCGCGCTGGCTCGCGTTCGGCCGCGCGGGCCTGCCCATCGTGCTGACGCCCGACGCGAACGTCGGCGGCGAGCTTGCGCTCGGGGGCGTGTGGCTCGTGTCGGCGGGCATCGGCCCCGTGCTCTCGATCGTGGCCGACGGCTTCTACGGCGCGGCCACGCGCGAGGTGCGCGCGACGTTCGTGCCCGTCGTCTCCGCGCAGCTTGGCCTGCTGTTCGACTACGAGGTGCTGCCGTGAGCCGGCGCGTCGTGCTCCTCGTCGCGCTGGCGGCGCTCGTGTTCGGCGCGGGCCCCACCGTCGGCGACATCGGCTCGTGCGGGCAGGCCGCCGACGACCTCGACGGCCCGCGCTTCTTCGGCGCCCAGCGCGAGACGACCTGCGCGCACTGCCGCGCGTGCAGCCTCACGACGCGCGCGTGCGACGACGCGTGCGCGGGGCGCGGGCCGGTGCTCTTGCCCGCGGGGTGCCGGCCCATCGTGCACGACGGCGAGGTGTGCCTGCGCGCGCTCGACGCGGCGTCGTGCGACGACTTCTCGGCCTTCGTGCGCGACGCGGCTCCGACCGCGCCGAGCGAGTGCCAGTTCTGCCCGGTGCCATGAGCGAGCGCCGCCCCCTCACGCTGCTCGTCCTCGCCGCTGCGCTCGCGGGGTGCGCCGCGTCGCGGCCGCTCGTCGCCGGCGTCGGTGACGCCGCTGCGTACCGCGAGACGCGCGTCGCGCCCTCGATCGACGCGCGCGTCGAGGCCGCGTCGAGCTACCTCGTGGGCCGGCCGCGCGGCGCGTACCGGGGCGAGGTCGAGGCCTGGCTCGACGAGGTGGAGCCGACCTACTTCGTCGCGCGGCGCGACTCGGAGGCAGGCCTGCGCGCCTACCTGCGCGCGCTGCCGCATGGGCCGCACGCCGACGAGGCGCAGGCGCGCCTCGACGCGCTCGCCGGGAGGCGACAGGGCAGCACGCGCGACGCGCTCGGCCGCTCGGCCGCCGCGATCGAGGCGCGGCTCGAGGGGGAGGCCGCCGCGCGTCGCGAGGTGGTCGAGGCGCTCGCGGGCTGGACGGGTCGCGTCGCCCACGCCGACCTCTGGAGCGCCACCGACGCGCGCCCGGGGCTCGGCGCGCTGGGCCTCGCGTGCGACGCCGCTGCGTGCCGCGCGCTCGTCGAGCTTGCGTACGTCGTGCCCGGCGACGAGGGGCGCGAGCCACGCGTCGCGCACCTTGCGATCGAGGCGCGCCTCGCGGGCGACGCGCTCGAGGTCGCCGAGGTGAGCGGCCCCGATCTCTTCGACCGCGTGTACGAGGCGCAGCGTGCCCGCGCGACGACGGCGTCCGACCGCCCCGCCGCGGTCGCCGCAGCGGTCGAGCTTCTCGCCGGGGCGCTCGAGGCGCGCTGGCCCGCGGCTCGCTGCGCGCGCGTCGCGGAGGCCCCGGTCGCGCTCGGCCGCTCGTGCGACGGGCTCTCGGTCGAGGTCGTCGCGGCCCCGCGGCGCGGCGAGGACGACCGCGTCGTCGTGCGCCGCGCCCCTCCCTGACCTGCGTGCTAGGGTCGCGCGGCTCGCATGGCCCCGCTCGTCCCCTACATCGACCTGCACCCGCTGCACCTCTTCGGTCCGCTCTCGCTCTCGCTCGCCGGTCGCGCGTTCGAGCTCCCCGAGCTGTCGATCAAGCCGTTCGGCACGCTCGTCGCCATCGGCGTCTACCTCGGCACCGAGGTCATGAAGCGCCACGGCAAGGTCATGAAGGTCGACCCGGTCGACCTCGCGTCGTTCACCTTCACCGGGCTCGTCGCCGGCTTCCTCGGCGGGCACATGCTCGACAGCATCTTCTACCACCCGCACGAGCTCGCCCGCGATCCGCTCTCCTTGCTGCGCATCTGGGACGGCCAGTCGAGCTTCGGCGGGTTCACCGGCGCGTTCCTCGGGCTGCTCTACTGGAAGGCCAAGCACAAGCGGTCGGTGCTGCGCGTCGCCGACGCGGTCGCGAGCGGCTTCCCGGCCGGGTGGGTCTTCGGCCGCATGGGCTGCGCGGTCGCGCACGATCACCCGGGGCTGCACAGCGACCTCTGGTTCGCCGTGAAGTACCCCGGCGGCGGGCGCTTCGACCTCGGCCTCTACGAGATGCTCTTCACCATCCCGCTCGCGCTCGCGTTCCTCTGGCTGGCGCGCAAGCCGCGACCGCAGGGCTTCTTCCTCGGCGCGATGTGCGTGGCGTACGCGCCGGTGCGCTTCGCCTTCGACTTCCTGCGCGCCCACGAGAGCGACTACCTCGGCGGCGACCCGCGCTACGCCGGCCTGACGCCGGCGCAGTGGGCCTGCTTCGTCCTGCTCGGCGTCGGACTGATCATGCTCACGCGAGCCGCGCGGGCCGTCGAGACGGGCGCCGACGTCGCGTACGAGCCCGACGCCGAGGCGCCGCCGACCCCCGCGACGTGACGCCCATCCTCGCGATCTCGGGCCTCGCGGCGGACGACCCCGCGTTCGACGTCTCCGACGCGCGCGACGTCGCGGCGCTGCTCGAGGCCGAGCGGCGACACTTCTGGCACGCGACGCGCGGGCGCATCGTCGTCGATCGGCTCCGCCAGCTCGGCGTCGCCGCGGGCGCGAGCGTGCTCGATCTCGGCTGCGGCTCGGGCAGCGTCGCCGAGGTGCTCGCGGGCGCGGGGTTCGACGTGACGGCGGTCGATGGCCACCGCGCGCTGCTCGAGGTCGCCGCTCGCCGCGACGCCAGGCTCACGCTCTGGCAGCACGATCTGCGCAGGGGCACCGGCGAGCTGCCGCGACGCGACTTCGACGTCGTCGGCCTGTTCGACGTGATCGAGCACCTCGACGATCCCGCCGACGCGCTGCGTGGCGCGCTCGCGTGCGTGCGGCCGGGAGGGTTTCTCGTCGGCACCGTGCCGGCGCTCATGCTGCTCTGGAGCGCGATCGACGCGCACAGCGGCCACAAGACGCGCTACCGGCGAGCCTCGCTGCGCGCGCTGCTCGAGGGCGTCGAGGGGGCGCGCGTCGTCGAGGTCGCGCCGTTCAACCGCGCGCTGGTGCCGCTGATGCTCGCGCAGCGCAAGGTCGTCGGCAGGCGAGGCGACGCCGAGAGCGCGGCGGCCAACCTCGCCGTGCCGCCGCGCGCGCTCAACCTCGCGCTCGGCGCGCTCGTGCTCGCCGAGCCCCGCGCGCGCGCGCTGCTCGATCGCACGCCGATCGAGGGCTCGTCGCTCTGGTTCGCGCTGCGGCGCGGTTAGCCCGGAGCCGTCAGGGACGGACCGAGACGCCCACGCTGAAGGTCGGGCGCTGGAAGGGCCCGACCGACACGCGCGAGAGCGCCCGCTTGATGCACCCCTCGGCCGGCGTGCCCGCGGCGGGCCCCGACACGTTGACGCTCTTGACCGCGCCGTCCGAGCCGAACGAGAGGGTCGCGCGCGACGCGTCGGTCTGCCCCTTCACGCAAGCCTTGGCCGCGGGCATCTGCGCGCCGACCGCGCCCTGCACGGCACCCTGCGAGGGGCTGTCGGGGATGCTCCCGGCAGCGGGGGCCGACGCGCCCGCCGCTTTCACGGCGGCCTCGACGGGGGACTCGGTCGGCCCCTTGGCGCTGCCGCCCACGGCGCTCTTCATGGCGCCTGCGAGGCCGTCGGGCACGGCCGTCGCGCCGGCGTTCGACGCGCCCGCGGCGGCGAGCGCCTTCGCGACGTCCTTGGAGCCTTCGCTCGTCTGCGCGGCGACAGCGGTCGCGCCGGCTGCGCCCTTCGCGGCGGGGCCGCCTGCGGCCGTGGCCTGCGCGGCGAGCTTGGCGGCGGCCGGGGCAGCGGTCGTCGGCTTGTCGGCGGGCAGGTCGGCCTTGGCCGCGGCGGCGGGCGCTGCAGGCTCGGCGGGGGCTGCGGCGACCACGGCGGGGGCCGCAGCGGTGACCGCCTCGGCGGTCGGGGCAGGGGCGTCCGCCTTGCGTCCGCCGATTGAGATCGCGAACGCCGCGGCGAGGGCGACGGCGACGATGGCGCCGCCGATCTTCGCGCTGGACGGAGCCGGGCGCTTCGCCGGCGTGGCCGCGACGTCGGTCGCAGGGGCGCCGAAGAGCGTGATGGCGGGCGCGACGAGCACGGGGCTGGCGATGACCCCCGACGAGCCCGGATCGACGGCGGGCTCGCGGACGGTGACAGCCGGGGGCTCGGCCGACGCGCTCAGGCGCCCGAGGTCGATGAGGCCGGAGTCGTCCCCCTTGGCCGCGCCGGGCTCGCTGCCGACCAGGCTGGGGCGCGACGCGGGCGCGAGCCCCGTCTGGCTCGGGCGCGACGCCGGCGAGAGCCCGACCTGGCTGGCGCGCGCGAGATCGACGAGCGAGGGGCGCCTCTCGGAGGGGCGCGGGCCGCTGCTCGGCTGAACGGTCAGCGGCGCCAGGTCGTCGGCGGCAGCGGTGGTGTCGATGGCTTCGCTCGGCTCGCTCGTCGTCGTCATGCGTGCTCCTTCGGTCGTCTGGTTCGAGCCCCCGACGGCGTCGTCGGCGGTCTCGGGAAAGGGCGCGGCGAGCCACGCGGGCTCCCCCTCGCCGATGGAGAGGCCGGCGAGCCGTGCCTCGATGGCCTTCGCCCCGGCCTCCCACGCCGCGTCGTCGCGCGCCGGGGCGCCGCGCAGCATGGCGTCGAGTCGAGCGTCGAAGTCGTCGGTGGGGGTGCTCATCGCGGTGCTCCGTCGGGGCGCTCGAAGCCGCGCTCGGCCAGGAACGCGCGCAGGCGCTTGCGCGCCTCGTGGACGCGCCAGGCCACGGTGCCCTCGGGGCAGCCGAGCACCTCTGCGGCCTCGTCGTGGCGAAGCTCGTCGACGCACACCAGCAGCAGGGTGGTGCGCAGCGTCTCGCTCAGGGCGTCGAGCCCCTCGCACACGGCGGCCGCGAGCTCGCGCGAGGCGGCGACTCCGTCTGGGCCGGTGCCCCCGCTCGGCCGCTGCTCGGTGAGCAGGAGCTCGATGCGCGGGTCGGCGGCGTCGCCCGCGCTCTGGCGCGGCTTGCGGCTGCGCAGCACGTTGAGCGAGAGGTTGACGGCGATGCGGTAGAGCCAGGTGAACGGCTCGCTGCGCCCGTCGAAGCGGGCGAGCGCCTGGTAGGCGCGCACGAAGGTGTCCTGCGTCACGTCCTCGGCCTCGGCGCCGTCGCGCGTGAGGTGCAGCGCCAGGCGGAAGATGCGGCGCTGGTGACGTCGCACGAGCGCGCCGAACGACTCTGCGTCGCCTGCGACGGCCAATTCGACGAGCTCGCGGTCGGTGGGGGGAGGCATCGCGCGCCGACGGACCCGCCGAAAGAGCGGGGCACGGCTCGCAGCAGCGAGCACGGGCGAAGCAAAAGCATAGTCGAACACCGCGGGTTGGACAACGAAGCGGCCCCGCGCCTTGGGTCGTGGACACTCTGTCCCACTCCGCCCCACGTGTGGCGGCGTGAAGCCTCCCCGGGGGCGTGCTACCCCACGGGCCGCGACATGCCCGACCCCGCCTCGCCCCCCGCCGCTCGCCGGTCCGACGGTTCGAGCCTCGAGCGGGAGCTCGCCGCCGTCGAGGGGCGCCACGTCTGGCGCGGTCGGCTCATCGCGCTCGCCGTGCTCGCCTCGCTCGCGGGGGGCGTCGCGCTCTACCGCTGGAAGACCCGCCCGCCGCCGGTGGCGCGCTTCGTCACCGCGCAGGTCACCCGCGGCGACGTCGTCGAGACGGTGCAATCGACCGGCGCGGTGCAGCCGCTCACGCAGGTGCAGGTCGGCGCCCAGATCTCGGGGCGCATCGCGCGCGTGCACGTCGACTACAACTCGTTCGTGCGCCACGGCGATCTGCTCGCCGAGATCGACCCCACGCTGCTCGGCGCCACGGTCGAGTCCAACCGCGCGCAGCTCGCGGCGGCCGAGGCGCAGGTGACGCGCGCCAAGGCGCAGCTCGCGACGCTCGAGGTCTCGCTCGCGCGCGCCGAGCGCTTGCACGTAGAGAGCCTCGCGAGCCAGGCCGACGTCGATCAGGTGCGCGGCCAGCGCGACGTCGCGTCCGCCGACCTCGCCGCGGCCTCCGCGCAGATCGTCCAGACGCGCGCGCAGCTCGTCTACTCGCGCACCAACCTCGCGTACGCGCGGGTCTACGCGCCCATCGACGGCATCGTCATCAGCCGCAACATCGACCCCGGCCAGACGGTCGCGGCCAGCTTCCAGGCCCCGGTGCTCTTCGTCATCGCGCAGGACCTCCGCAACATGCGCGTGCTCGCCGACGTCGACGAGGCCGACGTGGGCAAGCTCGCCGAGGGCATGACGGCCGAGGCCACGGTCGACGCGTTCGCCGGCGAGGTGTTCCGCGGCAAGGTGCGCCAGGTCCGGTACAACCCGAACACGGTGCAGGGCGTCGTCACCTACTCGGCCGTCATCGACGTCGAGAACCCCGACCTCAAGCTCCGCCCCGGCATGACGGCCACCGTCACGGTGCGCACGCGCGAGGCCAAGGCGGCGCGCAAGCTCCCCAACGCCGCGCTGCGCTTCAAGCCGACGCCGCCGACGGGCCCCGACGGCAAGCCGCTGCCGCAGGCGCCCGAGCCGCCGCTGCCTCCGGGCAAGGCGCGCGTGTGGGTCGTCACCGACGCGACCCCGGGCAAGGAGAAGGACGAGCCGCGCGTCATCGACGTCGGCATCACCGACGGCATCGGCACCGAGCTGCGCTCGGGCGAGCTCGACGACGCGGCGAAGGTCGTCACCGACGAGACCGACCCTCAGGGCGCCGACGCGAAGAAGTCGCGTTCGCGCATGTTCTAGTGGTCGCCGCGCCCGTCGCGCCCGCGGGCGAAGGCGCCGCGCCCCGCTCGCCCGGCGGGCCGCTCATCGCGCTGACCGGCGTCGAGCGCACGTACACCTCGGGCAGCGTCGCGGTGCACGCGCTCGCGGGCGTCGATCTGACCATCGAGCGAGGCGAGCTCGTCGCGGTCATCGGTGCGAGCGGCTCGGGCAAGAGCACGCTGATGAACATCCTCGGCTGCCTCGACCGCCCGACGCGCGGCACCTACGTGCTCGACGGCGTCGAGGTCGGCCAGCGCGGCAACGACGCGCGCGCCATCGTGCGCAACCGCCTCATCGGCTTCGTGTTCCAGGGCTTCCACCTGCTCGCGCGCACGACCGCGCTCGAGAACGTCGAGCTGCCGCTCGTCTACCGCGGCGTGCCACAGAAAGAGCGCCGCCAGCGCGCGCTGCGCGCCCTCGCGCAGGTCGGCCTCGCCGACCGGCTGCACCACACCCCCGCGCAGCTCTCGGGGGGCCAGCAGCAGCGCGTCGCCATCGCGCGCGCGCTCGTCACCGACCCACCGCTGCTGCTCGCCGACGAGCCGACGGGCAACCTCGACACGCGCACCAGCTTCGAGGTCCTCGCGCTGCTGCAAGCGCTCAACCGCGACGCCGGCATCACGATCGTCATCGTCACGCACGAGCACGACATCGCCGCCTGCGCCTCTCGCGTGGTCACCTTCCGCGACGGCCGCGTCCGCCACGACGTGCGAAACGCGCAGGCGCTCGACGCGTCGAAGGCGCTCGCCGACGAGGTCGCCGCGTCCGGAGAGGCGCCGTGACCCGCTGGCTCTCGGCGCTCGGCATCGCGTTCGCGGCCATCGCGCGCGCGAAGGTGCGCGCGGCGCTCACCGTGCTCGGCATCCTCATCGGCGTCGCGGCGGTGGTCATCGTCACCGCGCTCGGCTCGGGCGTGCAGGAGAAGGTCGAGTCGCAGATCAAGAGCCTCGGCTCCAACTCCATCTTCATCTTCCCCCAGGCCACGCAGACCTCGGGCGTGCGCACGCGCGCGGGCGCCGGCGGGCGGCTCACCGAGGCCGACGGCCGCGCGATCGCGCGCGAGGCCAACAGCATCGCGGCGGTGGTGCCGTTCCTCTCCGCGCAGGCGCAGGTCGTCGCGGGCGAGCGCAACGTCGCCACGTCGGTGATGGGCACGACGCGCGGCTACTTCGAGGTGCGCGGCTTCACCGTCGCGGTGGGCTCGAGCTTCACCGAGTCCGACGAGACGCTCGCGGCCAAGGTGTGCGTGCTCGGCGCGACCACCAAGGAGTCGCTCTTCGGCACGGTCGACGCCGTGGGACAGACGCTGCGCATCGGGCGCCACGCCTACCGCGTGGTGGGCGTGCTCGCGCGCAAGGGGCAGTCGCCGTCGGGCGAGGATCAGGACGACCGCCTCGTCGTGCCGTCCACCACGTTCCGCACGCGCGTCTCGCCCACGGCTCCCGGGCGCGTGCACATGCTCATCGGCTCGGCGACGAGCCCCGAGGTCGTCGGCCGCGCGCAGGCGCAGATCGAGTCGATCCTGCGCCAGCGCCACCGCATCGACCCCGAGCGCGAGTCGGACTTCGGCATCCGCACGCAGGCCGAGTTCCTGAAGAAGCAGGCCGAGATCTTCGGCACGCTGCGCATGCTGCTGCTCGGCATCGCCCTCGTGTCGCTCGGCGTCGGCGGCATCGGGGTCATGAACGTGATGCTCGTCTCGGTCGCCGAGCGCACCGCCGAGATCGGCCTGCGCATGGCCATCGGCGCGCGCGAGGGGGACATCCTCGTGCAGTTCCTCGTCGAGGCCGTCGTGCTCTGCGTGCTCGGCGGCCTCGCCGGCACCGCGCTCGGCCTCACGGCCATCGTCGGGCTCGGGCGCGCGTTCGGCTGGTCGCTCATGCTGCCGCCCGAGGCGCTCGTGGCGGCGCTCGCGTCGAGCTCGGGCGTCGGCGTCCTGTTCGGCTTCCTGCCGGCGCGCTACGCGGCGCGGCTCGACCCCATCCACGCGCTGCGGCGCGAGTAGCCGATGCACGCCCTCGTCTCGGCCATCCGCATGGCGCTCGTGTCGGTCGTGCGCCACCGCCTGCGCGCGGGCCTCACCATCCTCGGCATCCTCATCGGCGTCGCCGCCGTCGTCGTCACCACGGCGCTCGGCACCGGCGCGCGCGCGCAGATCGACGAGCAGATCGGCAGCCTCGGCGCCAACACGCTGCTCGTGTTCCCCCAGGCCAACCAGGCGTCGGGCGTGCACGGCGCGCAGGGGGCGGGGGGCAAGCTCACCGAGGACGACGTGGCGGCGCTCGTGCGCGAGGGCACGAGCATCGCCGCGGCGGCGCCGTTTCTCCGCAGCTTCGCGCAGGTCGTGTTCGAGGACCGCAACGTCGCGACGTCGATCGTGGGCACGACGCACGGCTACTTCCCGGTGCGCGGCTGGAAGGCCGTCAAGGGCGAGCTCTGGCCCGAGTCGTCCGAGGCGATCGCCGAGCGCGTCGCGGTGCTCGGCGCGACGACGGCGCGCAACCTCTTCGGGCCGCTCGACCCCATCGGCCGCCTCGTGCGCCTCGGGCGCACGCCGTTCCGCGTCGTCGCCGTGCTCGAGACCAAGGGGCAGTCGCCGTTCGGCACCGACCAGGACGACGTGCTGCTCGTGCCCGCGTCGACCTTCCGCACGCACGTGACGAGCACGCCGCGCGGCCTCGCGCACGCCATCGTGCTCAGCGCGACGAGCGTCGAGACGGGCGACCGCGCGAAGGCGCAGGCCGAGTCGATCCTGCGTCAGCGCCACCACATCGGCGACGACCGCGAGCCGGACTTCGTCATCCGCACGCAGGCCGAGTTTCGCGCGTCGCAGGACGCCATCTACGGCGCGCTGTCGCTGCTCTTGCTGTCGGTCGGCGCGGTGTCGCTGGTCGTCGGCGGCATCGGCATCATGAACATCATGCTCGTCTCGGTCACCGAGCGGACACGCGAGATCGGGCTGCGCATGGCGATCGGCGCGCGCGAGCGCGACATCCTCTTGCAGTTCCTGGTCGAGGCGGTCGTGCTCGCCGTCCTCGGCGGCGTGCTCGGCGTGCTGTTCGCCGTGGGCATCGTCTTCGGCGCGGGGTTCGTCGCCGACTGGCCGATGCGGCTCGAGCCCGTGGCCATCGCCGTCGCGCTCGCGACCAGCTCGCTCATCGGGCTCACGTTCGGCTTCTTCCCCGCGCGCCGAGCCGCGCGGCTCGATCCCATCGCCGCGCTCGCGCACGCGTGAGCGGCGTCGCCCCCTTTCTGCTAGGTTCCCGCATCCGTGCCCTCGCAGCGTAGCCGCGCCCCACGCCCCAGCCGCACTCGCAAGGACTTGCAGGTCCCCTCGCGCGCCGACTCGGGGTACCCGCAGGCCCCCGAGGCGCCCTTCACGCCCGGGCAGATCGTCGCCAAGCACTACGAGATCCGCAGCGTGCTCGGCGAGGGGGGCATGGGGCTCGTGTACGAGGCGCACGACCGCGCGCTCAACCGCCGCGTCGCCATCAAGGTCGGCCGCGAGAACACCAACAAGTCCTTCCTGCGCGCCGAGGCGCAGGCGCTCGCGGCCATCCGCCACCCGTGCCTCACGACGGTGTACGCCTTCACCGAGGAGGGGCGCTACGAGCTCATCATCATGGAGCTCATCCGCGGCACGAGCCTGCGGCGGCACATGGAGCAGCGCCGCCGCGCGCGTCAGCCCTTCACGGTCGAGGAGACGCTCGACCTCGCCGCCGCGGTCGCCGAGGGGCTGTCGGTGGTGCACCGCGCCGGCGTCGCGCACCGCGACGTCAAGCCGTCCAACATCATGCTCGCGCCGCGCAACCGCGTCGTGG
This sequence comes from uncultured delta proteobacterium, assembly GCA_903893335.1. Taxonomy (GTDB): domain Bacteria; phylum Myxococcota_A; class Polyangia; order Polyangiales; family Polyangiaceae; genus CAITLX01. Next base: position 10,977 of record CAITLX010000231.1, read on the forward strand.
TCCTCGACTTCGGCCTCTTCCGCGCCGAGTGCGCCCCGGGCGAGACCGAGCCCGTCGGCTCGCCCGAGTACATGGCCCCCGAGGTCATCCTCGGAAAGCTCGACTCCGGCTCGGGCCACCTGTGCGACGTCTACGGCCTCGGCATCGTGCTCTTCGAGATGCTGGTCGGCACCGTGCCGTTCGAGGCAGCGGCCACGCGCGACGTGCTGCAGAAGCACCTCAACGAGCCCGTGCCCGATCTCCGGCGCCTTCGCCCCGAGGTCCCGCCGGCGCTCGCCGAGCTGGTGAGCGACATGCTCGCGAAGGCACCGAAGGACCGCCCGCAGAGCGCCGAGGTCGTCGCGTGGCAGGCGCGCGCCATCCGCGCGCAGCCGAACCGCGCGCTCTCGTCGCGCCCCCCCGAGGCGGTGCGCGTCGTGGTCGTCGAGAGCGACCCCGACACGGCCGAGCTCGTGACGCTCTACCTCCGGCGCGCGGCGCGCGGCGCGACCGTGCGCGTGGCCGACGACGGCGATCACGCGCTGCGCCTCGTGCGCTCCGGCGCGCCGACGGCGGTGCTCGTCGGCACCGGGTTGCAAGGCATGAGCGCGGTGGACTTCGTCACGTACCTGCGCTCGACGGGCGCCGTCGACGACGCGTGCATCATCCTCTACGGCGACGCCGCGACCGCGCCCGACGCCGACTTCTTGCAGGAGCTCGGTCGCACCCGCTTCGTCCCTACGGGCCCCACGATGGCCGAGGGACTGCTCGCCGCCGTGCGGTCGATGCGGACGAGCTAGAGGCGCGGGCTCTCGGTCCGCTCAGCGCCGCATGCCGAGTCGCAGGTACACCATCGGTCGGAGCATGCGCAGCCAATCCGCAGGACGAATCTTCGAGTACGGCTGGTTGTCGTTCGGGTAGTTCTTCGACACGGGAACCTCGGCTACGCGATAGCCGAGAAACGCGGCTTGGAAGTGCATGTAGTACTCGAGCTCGTAGCGGTCGCCGATCCACGACTGGTTCCAGTCGAGGCGGGGGTCTCGCAGCAGCGATGTCCGGTAGGCGCGGAACCCGTTGGTGCAATCGCTGAAGCGGTGGTTGGCGAGCGCCGAGAAGGCCAGCGTGAAGGCGTGGATCGACATGCGCCGATGTGGCGGGAGGTGCTCGCTCGATCCACCGGGGAGGAATCGCGAGCCCTGCACGTAGTCGGCGCTTCCCGCCAAGATGGGAGCGAGCACGGTCCGTGCGTCTGCCGGGTCGTCCTTGCCGTTCATCGCGAACAGGGTGAGCACGTCGAAGTTTCCGTCGATGGCGTGCGCGTATCCCGTCCGGATCGCGGCGCTCGCGCCGCGGTTGGTCTCGTGGCGCACGCACTTGATGCGCGGGTGGGCAGCGATGAGCGCCGGTGTGTCGTCGGTCGAGCCGTCATCTACGATCAGGACCTCGTCGAACACGCCACCCGCGAGAAGTTCGTCGCAGCGCGCGAGGACGGGACCGACTCGGTGCGCCTCGTTGTACACGGCTCCGAACGCGAGGACGCGGGGGCGGGGCGCGGCGGCCTCGGGGGCGTGATCGGGCTGGCTCACCTAGCCCTTCTAGCACGCCCCCAGCGCGCTCATCGCGGCTCGATGACGAGCGCGAGGTCGGCCGCCATGTCCATCGGAAGCTCGTCGGCCACGTCGAAGAGCGCCGTCACGAGCTCCGGCGGGTAGTCGACCATTTGGGCCACCGACACCGTCTTCAGCAGGAAGCCTTGCCGGTGCACGACGCCAAAGCCAGCGTCGGCGACGGCCGCCTCGAGCTGCGGAGCATCGAACACTCGCTGGTGACCGATCGCGTGGTCGCGCTCGCTCAAATCATAGACGCTCTTCAGCCGACCCATCTTCACGCCGATGCGACGGTGGAGCGAGGTGGCGTTCGGGACGACGACGACGATTCGGCCCCCGGTCTTGAGCCACAGGCGCGCCTGCTGGAGCACGCGAACTGGATCGTGCACGTGCTCGAGCACGTGTGTCGCGACGACGGTATCGAAGCGTATGCCGTCGGGCGGGACGAACGACTCGAAGAAGCTCGCGTAGCCGGTGACGCGGTCGCCGTACTTCTTGCAGGCGTGGTCCAGCAGGGTCGCCGATCCATCGACGATGCTGGAACGCCCGAAGCGCTCGACGAGCTCGTCGGTCCACATCACCTCGCCCGCGCCCATCTCGAGCACGTCAGGCCCGCGAACCCAGCGCAGGATCCGCGACATGATCTGCGACCGCAGCCACACGTCGACCTTCTGTCCCGCGTCGGGCGAGAGGTGGCGCTCAGCTATTTCCTCGAGGCGCTCCTGGTATCCTGAATCGGGGCCGTTCATCGGGCGCGAGCGTAGCACCGGTACGGGTACCGGGGGACCGACCAGCGAGCCCTTGCCGGCGCTCTCAGACGGTGACGGACACTTCTCGCGTGAACGTCGCGAGCAGGTCGTAGCCGTCCCACACCGGGCTGAACTGCAGTGCTTGCCCGACCGGCACGACGCGGTCGAGGGCGCGGTGCGGCAGCGCCTCGATGAAGGCGCGCAGCGCGGCGGGGGACAGGCCGAACGTGGCGAGGGTCTGGTCGCGCGGGTGCAGGTGGGGGCCGAGCGCGTCGAGCGCGTCGAGCTCGAGCTCGTAGAACAGGCCGAAACCCTCGTGGATCTCGCGCATCTCGTCGTCCACGGCCCGTACTCGAGCGCGCATCGGGGCGGCCGCGCCGTCGGCTTCGATCGCGAACGCCTTGCCGCGCGCGGCGAGCTCGGCGGCGGCGCTCAGCCGGGCGAACGCCGCGGCGGGCGACGCGAGCCCCTCGTGGCGGTGCGCGTGCGGCGTGAGCGCCGGCCAGAAGCGGTCGCGGGCGATGGCTCGGTCGTCCGGCGCTCCGACCCACGCCACGAGGCGGGGGGAGGAGCATGCGCGCTGGTCGAACCAGAAGGCGTCGTTGGCGAAGTCGTGCGCGAGGCGCTCGAGGTCGGCGGCCGACGCGAGGGCGACCGAACTCGCGTCGAGCGCGGCGACGGAGAAGCGGTCGGCGAAGACGACCTCGGCGGCGCGCGGAGGAAGCGGGACCGCTCGGATGGCCCGGACGGTGGCGTCGCCGCCCCAGATGACGCGCAGGTCGCACGCGGCGCTGAGGCGCTCGGTCGCATCCGCCCGGTCGTGCTCGTAGGAGACGAGCAGCGTGCGCTCCGCGATCGCTGCGTGTCCGGGCAGGTCGAGCAGCTCGCGCACGAGGTCGAGGAGCGCTTCGACCTGCGGCCCGCGGCGGGTTGAGAGCCGGACGACGTTCGCGTTGCCCGCGAGCATCGACAGCACCCACGAGTGGACGAAGATCGTGTCGACGTTGGCCGGCGCGAAGTGCAGCGCCGTGCCCCGGGGCAGCCACATCCGCGCGCCGCGCCGCTCGGCGAACGAGCGCCCGAGCGCGTCGATCTCCACGGGGCGCAGCGCGTGGGCCATGGCGAGCAGCTCGGGGAACGCGCGGAAGCCCGAGCCCCGCAGGATGCCGCGCGAGAGGTCGCGCACGAACGCGACGGCCGCCGGGTCGAAGGGGCGGAGCGAGGGGGCGGCGCCGAGCCGCGCGAGGTGCGCGCAGGGGTCGGGGCGCGCGGCGGACGGTGCGAGCGTGATCATGCGCGCCTCGCGGTCGCGGCGTCGCTGCAGCCGCGCAGCTCGGCCTGCGGGAAGCGCCCCTCGACGGCGATGCGGCGACCGAGTCGCCCGCACGGGCACGGGTCGTCGCCGAGGTCGCGGCCGACGTCCTCGGTGAGCACGCTGTGGCCCGGGTAGCTCCGGGGCAGCAGGCTCAGCACCTGCAGCGCGCCTGGCTCGCCCACGGCGAGAGGGCGAAGGGTCAACGGGTCGCGCACGAGCGCGTCGGCGAACGCGGGGATGTGCAGGGCGCCCTGCTCGCACTCGATGAACACCGACCCGATCTGCTCGATCATCCCGTAGTAGTTGTGCACGCGTGTCAGCCCGAACGTGTCGCGGAGGCGGCGCTTGAAGTCGTCGCTCGAGACCGCCTCGTCGACGAGGCGCTTCCACCCGCCGCCGTGGATCAGGATGCCGCGCGCGAGGTCGATCCTGCGGCCGTCCGCCACGGCCTGCTGGTAGAGGCGCTGCCAGACGAGGAAGGTGAAGCCGAACAGGAGCACAGGCGTGCCCGCGTGCCGCTCGAGGAACCGGTCGAGCGCGTCCCAGTCGGCGCGCATCTCCTCGTCGAGCAGGTAGAGGTGGTCTCGCCCGAGCGTCGAGAAGCCCACGACGCCGGCGCCCCGCGCGCCATACGAAGCGCGGTCGCGGATGACGGTGGGCGAATCGACGATGACCATCGGGAGACGGGTGGGCCCGACGAACGAGCGCGCAGTCGCTACCAGGGCGCGGGTCTGAAGCGTGGCAGCCTCACGGTCGAGGACGATGCGCGAGGGCGCCTGTCCGGTCGTGCCGCTCGAGGTGAGCACCTTGAACACGTCCGCGTCGTCGATGCTCGACAGGCGCATCTGCTTGAACAGGCGTACGGGAACGAAGGGGACGTCGGCGACCGCCGTCGAGGGGGCGGCGGCGCTCGCGGGGAACATCGCATCGAGCAGCGCGCGGTAGGGGGGGCAGCGATCGCGGTGGTGGCGGGTGAGCGCATCGAGGCCCGCGAGCAGCCGCGCCTCGCGGACGTCGCGGGCGGTCTCGAACGGTCGCGCGAGCAGGTCGGCGTCGATGGTCACAGTCCGACCCTCTCGCGGATGCGACCGTAATCGAGCTTGCCTGTCGTGAGGCGGTCGAGCGGTCCGATCGCCGCTGCTCGCAGCGCGCTGCGGTGGATGCCGAACGTCGTGGCGATCGACTCGACGATCGCGGCCTCGTGGCCCGGGTCCTCGACGGCGACGACGAGCGCGTCGTCCTCGCCGACACACGCGACGGGCGACGGTGAGACCTCTTCAGCCAACTGCTCGACCTCGTCGAGGCTCACCCGCAAGCCGAACAGCTTGACGAAGCGCTTGGTACGCCCGCTCAGCCAGACAAACCCGTCGGCGTCGCGCCGCGCGAGGTCCCCCGTGCGGAGCACGCCCGCGAGCTCGTCGCCCGCGGCGAGGTCGGCCAGACTCTCGCCGTAGCCGAGCATCACGTTCGGTCCGCGGTAGGAGAGTTCGGACGTCGCCTCATCGATGTCGAGCGCACCGCCCGGGATGGCGATGCCGACCGAGCCGACGTGATCGAGCAGGGCTTCGGGCGGGACGTAGCTCATGCGCGCCACAGCCTCGGTCTGGCCGTACATCACGAAGAACCGGCGGCCCCGCGCGGCGGCGGACTCGCCGAACTGCCGGACGAGCGCCGGATCGAGCCTCCCGCCGGCTTGCGTGAGCGTGCGGAGCGACGGGAGCGCCATCGCGTCGAAGCGGAGTCGCGCGAGCATCTGGTAGGTGTACGGGACGCCGGAGATCGACGTCACGCCGTGGCGATCGACGGCGGCCCAGAGCTCGCGGCGCGCGACGCTCTCGCCGGTGAGCACGACGCACGCGCCCGCGGCGAGGTGGCTGTTGAGCACCGAGAGTCCGTAGGAGTAATGGAGCGGCAGCGTCGTGATCGGGCGCTCGAGGTCGGTGAGGTCGAGGTAGCGCGCGATGGAAGCGGCGTTCGCGGCGACGGCGGTGGACGCGAGGCGCACCATCTTCGGGCTGCCCGTCGTCCCCGAGGTCGAGAGCAGGAGCGCGAGGTCGGGGTGCAGGGCGCCACCGGTCGGTTCGCTGCGGACGAAGAGGTCGTCGCCTGCGCTCGAAGCCGTGGGGCTGTACCCGGAGGGCGGCGCTCCACCGGTCGGACCCGACACCCAGTCGGGGCGGTAGGCGTCGAGCAGACGAGCGAGCAGGGCAGGCGCGAGCCGCGCGTCGAGCAGCGCCACGACGTGCCCGCGGCGGAGCGCGGCGAGGTAGCGGGCGACCGTCGGTGTGTCGTTGGTCGCCAGGACGAACCCGAGCGCGCGTGGCGGCGTGGCTGCGAGGTCGTCGGCGCTGGCGTCCGCGAGCGTGCGCAGCTCGCCGTAGCTCGTCGCGTGCCCCGACGCGGCGTCGATGAGCGCCGGGCTCGCCTGCGGGTGGTCGAGCCGCCAGAAGGTGGTCGAGTCGTGCGCTGAGGGGCTGGTCATGTGGCGACGGTGGCCGCGGTCAGACGAGCATGCCACCGTCGACGCCGAGCACCTGCCCGGTCACGTACCGCGACAGGTCGCTCGCGAGGAACAGGATGACGTCGGCGACGTCCTCGGGCGTGCCGACCCGTCCCATCTTGATGTCGCGCTGGCGGAGCGCGCGCTTGTCGGGGGGGAGCGCGCGCACCATGTCGGTCTCGATGAAGCCGGGGGCGACGGCGTTCACCCGGATGCCCGTCGGCGCGAGCTCCTTGGCCGCCGACAGCGTCGCGCCGATCACCGCGGCCTTGCTCGCCCCGTACACGACCTGCCCCTCGTTGCCGACGCGGCCAATGATCGACGCGACGTTGACGACGCTGCCGGCGCGTCGGCGCGCCATGAGCCTCGAGGCGTACTGCATGTGGGTGATCACGGCGGTGGTGTTGACGGCGAACACGCGGTCGATCTGCGCAGGGGTGACCATGCCGAGCAGCGCGTCCTCGAGCACTCCCGCGTTGTTCACGAGCACGTCGAGGCGACCAAGCTCACGGTGGAGGAGCTGAAATGCGGCCCTGACCGCGTCCGGCGCTGTGACGTCGTAGGCGAGCACGAGGGGCTCCTCGGCGCCTGCCTCGACGACGCGTGCCGCGACGGCCTTGAGCTGCTCGACGTCGCGGCCCGCGAGCGCGAGTCGCGCGCCTTCGTGCGCGAGGGCCAGCGCGGTGGCGGCGCCGATCCCGCGCGACGCCCCCGTGACGAGCGCTACCTTGCCCGCGAGACCGAGCCTAGAAAGCGACGCCATACTTCGAGAGGATCTGCTTCGCCTTGGCGAAGCTGCTCAGATCGATGACGTCGTCGGTCTCGAGCATGACGTCGAACGCCTCGTCGATCGCGGCGATGAGGACCATGTGCCCGATCGAGTCCCACTCGGCGATCGAGGTGTACGCGAGGCTGTCGTCGACGCGCTCAACGGGGATCTTGAGACTCTCGGCGAACAGTTGCCTGAGCTTTTCCTCGTTCATGTCGCTTGCTCCAGTGGTCAATGATGGCGTCGAGGGGGCGCGGGTCGAACGAATCGCGCCGCAGGAGTTGATCGATGTGCGGCACGCCGCGCGCGATGTGCTCGCCGACGCGCTCGAACCCGAGCCTCGCGTTCATCGACTGCATCTTGAGGTTGTCGTGTCGTACGCGCGTGCGGATGGCGCGCAACCCGAGTTCGCCGAGCGCGAAGCCGATCAGCAGGAGATCGGACTCCAGCGCGTACGGCGCCTCGAGCCCGACGGCCTCGTCGACCGTCAGGCGCCCCTTCTCGGCGCCGTCCCCCTCGGCGTCGATGTCGTAGAGCGCGTTCGTTCCGATCGCGCGCCCCGCCCGGTCGAACACGGTCCACGAGATGTCGTCGTCCTTCGCGTCGGTGCGCAGGATCCACGCCGTCTGCTGCTCGACGCCGAGCTCGCCGCCCTGCAGCAGCCACGAGATCGCGCGCGGCTGGTTTCGCAGCCGGCACATCTCGGCGGCGTGCTCGGGCTTGCTGGGCACCAGACGGACGAGCTTGCCCTCGATCGTCCGGTGCTTGCTGGCGAGGACGAGGGCGCGACGCTGCTCGGGGGTCATGCTGGGCACCGCGTCGAGTCTCGCCGGGCGCTCGCGCGCGTGTCAACGCCCGCGCGGGGTCGCGCGTGCGCCGGTCCGATCTCGCTCTTCGCGCTCCGCGCTCAGAGCTTCCCCTTGGCCGCGAGCAGATCGCCGAGCGTGCCGAACTTCGACGCCTTCGCGACGCTCTGGCGGTACTCGTTGTAGGCGGCCTTCTCGCGGTCTTCCTTGACGGCGCGCAGCGAGAGCTTGGCCTCGCCGCGGCGCGGGTCGATCTCGATGACCTTGGCCTCGAGCTGAGCGCCGACGGGGAAGGCCTTGCGCAGATCGGTGCCGCGCTCGGTGCCGGTCAGGCCGGCGGGGATGAAGCCGCGCGCGTTGCGGCCGGTGATGCCGAGCACGCGCACGACGAGCCCCGCGGACTCGGGCGTGACGACGGCGACCTTGACGATCTTGTGCGGCGCGACGCGCAGCTTCGGATCGACCTCCTCGCCCTCGGGAAGGGCGGGGTGGAGGCGGATGCGGTGCTGGCCCGGATCGACCCCGGCGACGATGACGTCGATCTCGTCGCCGACCTTGACGACCTCGCTCGGGTCCTCGATGCGGCGAAGGGTGAGGTCGGAGGTGTGCACCAGGCCGTCGACGGCGGGCTCGAGCTCGACGAAGACGCCGAACGGCTGGATGCGGGCGACCTTGCCCTTGTGCCGGGTGCCCTCGGCGTACTTGTCGCGCACCTCGCCCCAGGGGTCGGCGGTGGCGGCCTTGCGCGAGAGGAAGATCTTGCCGCGCTCGTCGACGCGCAGGATCTTGACGTCGACCTCTTCGCCCGCCTTGAGCACGTCCGACAGGCGCGCGCCGCGGTCGTGGCTCGCCTCGGTCATGTGCACGAGGCCCTCGAGGCCGTCGGTGCCCGGCAGCGCGATGAACGCGCCGTACGGGAGCACGGTGCGCACGATGCCCTTGACGATGGCGCCGATCTCCAGCTTGGAGACCGCCGATTTGCGCACCTCGCGCGCCTCGGTCTCGAGCATCGGCTTGCGCGTGAGCACCACGTCGCGGCCGCGCTTCTCGTACTGCGCCACGACGAAGTCGAGGCGCTGCCCGATGTAGTGGGCGAGGTCGGCGCCGAGGCGCAGATCCATGCCCGACGCGGGGGCGAAGGCGCGCAGGCCGCCGACGTCGACCTCGACGCCGCCCTTGACGATGCCCGTCACGAGCGCGTGCACGACGACGCCCGAAGCAGCGGCTGCCTCGAGCATCGGCTTGGCCTCCTCCTCGCGGAGGGGCTTGCGCGTGAGCACGACGAGGCCGCCGCGCGTGCCGTCGCCGTGGACGTAGGCGACGAAGCGGTCGCTGACCTCGGGGATGAGGTCGTCGGCGGCGAGCTCGTGGCGGTCGAAGATGCCGAGCGCCTTGCCCGACAGGTCGACCATGATGGCGTCGGCCGTGACGCTCGTGACGCGGCCGAAGGTCTCCTCGCCGACGTGGAACGCGGCGCGCTCGCGCGGGTGACCGCCGGGCTTCTTGTGCGCGGGCTTGGGCTTGCGGTCGCCGGTCGGCGCGGTGGACGCCGGCGCGGGGCCTGCGGGGCTCGCGGTGCCGTCGGCGGCGACGCCATCGGCCGGGCGCTTCTTGCCGCGGCGGCGGCGGCGCTTCTTCTTCTCGCCCGGCGCGCCGGGGGTCGCGTCGGCGGCCTCGCCTGCGGCGGGGGCGTCGTCGTCGCCTCCCTCGGAAGCATCGGCGTCGTCGCCGGCCTCCTCGGTGGAGTCGTCGTCGGCGTCGTCACCTGCGTCCGAGGCGTCGGCTCCCTCTGCGGGGGCGGCGGCGCTCGTTGCGTCGGCTCCCTCGCTGGGCGCGGCGCTGGTCGCGGCAGTCCCTTCGGCGGGCGCGGCGCTGGCCGCGTCCACGACGGCAGGCTCCTGCGAGGCTACCTCGGGGGCGGCCTGGGGTGCAGTCGTGTCGTCGCCCGGGGGCGTCGGGAGCGTTTCGTTGGCGTTCGGTTCGGGCGTCATGGCGCAAGCCCCTGAATCGGGGTCGGCACCATATCTCAGGCGTGGCACTTGTGCGAGCCCCCCCTGAACCCTTAGACACGGGCGGCCTGTTCTTCGCAGCCCGACGCCCATGAATCGTTCCCTCCGCATCGCTCTCCTCGCCGCAACCGCCGCCGCCGTCACGCTCGTCGCGGCTTCGTGGCTGCGGCCCCGCGCCGTGCTCGCCACCGCGGTCGTTCGCGGGCGGGCCATCGACGCGGTGTACGCCACCGGCACCGTCGAGGCGTTCGACCGCGTCACGGTCAAGGCGAAGGCGAGCGGCAGCGTGCGCGAGCTTCTGACGCGCGAGGGCGCGGCGGTGAAGAAGGGCGATCTGCTCGCGCGCATCGACAACCCGGTCGTCTCGTCCGAGCTCGAGCGCGGCGAGGTCGAGCTGTCGGCGGCCTCGAAGCAGGGGGCGTCGAACGCGCCGCAGATCGCGGCGCTGCAAGGGCAGTGGCACGGCATGAGCGCGGCGCTCGACGTCGCGCGCCAGGACCTCGCGCGCATCTCGGCGCTCGGCGCATCGGGGGCCGTCTCGGCGAGCGAGGTGGACCGCGCGCGGTCGGCGACGCTCCAGCTCGAGGGGCAGCTCGCGGCGAACGAGGCGCAGCAGCGCGCGCTGCGCATCGATCTCACGGCGAACGAGGCGCGCCAGCGCGCCAACGTGCGCTCGCTCGCCTCACGCGCCGCCGACACCGAGGTGCGCGCGCCGATCGACGGCGTGGTGCTCGCGCGCACGGTCGAGGTCGGCGAGCTCGTCGCCGTCAACCAGCCGCTGTTCCGCGTTGGCGACACGCGCGATCTGGTGCTCGAGGTCGCGGTCGACGAGGCCGACGTCGCGCGCGTGCGGGCGGGCGGCGTAGGCGGGCCGGCGTCGGTCGCCGCCGTGAGCCTCTACGCCTTCCCGCGGCAGGTGCTCGCCGGGCGCGTCTTCGAGGTGCTCCCCGACGCGCAGCGCGAGCGAAAGTCGTTCCTCGTGAAGGTGCGGCTCGAC
>CAITLX010000232.1 GCA_903893335.1 uncultured delta proteobacterium
ACCTGCTCGACGCCGGCCGGGACGCCCAGGATGGCCGCGCGGCTCTCGGTCGCGTCGGCGCCCGGAGCGCGCTCGGACGGCGGCTTGCCCCGCCCGCCGTCGAGCGCCGCGGGGGGGTGCCAGCGGTCGAGCGTCGACCGGTTGAGGCCGACGACCACGCTCGCGAGCTCGACGGCGCCGCGCCCGGTCGACCAGCGCGCCGTCACGCGCGCCTCGCGCGCCGTCCGCGTGTCGCTCGCTTCCAGCTCGCCGCGCACCACGAGCCGAAGGGCGCGCTGGCCGGGCGCGACGCGCGCGATCACGGGGCGCGCCTCGTCGAGCGTGTAGAAGCGCAGCGCGCGGACCTCGGGCACGATCTCGGCGTGACCCGCGTCGAGAGGCCGTGCGCTCGCGGCGCCGAGCTGCGCCGCCGCGTCGCTCGATCGCACGACGAAGCGGGCGCGCACGTCGGGCTCGGTCGCCCCGTCGATGACCAGCGTGCTGGGCGCCGTCGAGGGGGCGTCGAGGGTCGTCACGCGCTCGTCGCCGCGGTCCTCGGTCGCCACGATGGTGCCGCCCTGCCGCACGCGGACGTCGCGGCCGGCGGGCGTGACGACGTCGATGCGCACGGGGCGCTGGAGGTTGAACGCTGCGGCGTGGCGCGGCCCGAGCTCGAAGCCGACCGGCGCGCCCACCGACGGAGGCAGCGCGCTGCGGAAGTCGGCGAGCAGCAGGCGGCGCACGAGGAAATCGCGCCCCTCGACGCCGACCGCGTCGAGGCGGCGCCCCCACGAGAGCAGCGCGGACGCGCGCGCGTCCGGGGGCAGGTCGTCGCTGCCGAGCGCCGAGCGCAGCCCCATGAGCTTGCGCCGCTCGACGAGGTCGAGGCTCCGGTCGTGCGCCTCGAGCTCGATCGCCGAGCGGTTCTCGCGGAAGCTCGCGCGCAGCAGCACCGCGGCCACCTCGCCGCCGAGCATCTCCACGCGCAGGAAGCCCCCGTTCGGCAGGCGCTTGGAGGTGGTGACCGACAGAGTGCGGCTGTCGGTGACCCAGTCGCTCGCGTCGGCGAGCCACGCGGCGCGCCCCTCGATGCCCTGCGGGTCGCGCAGGCTGACGCGCGACTCGGGCTCGAAGGGCAACGAGCCGACCGTGCGCTGCTGCGGGTCGACGTGCTCGACCTTGAGCGCGTAGGGGTAGGTCGTCGTCGGGTCGTAGTTGCCCTGCCTCGCGACGACGCCCCAGGTCGTGAGCGCGACCTCGTCGACGCCGCCGGGCACCTTGAGGAGCAAGGCGCGCGACGGGTGCAGCTCGTAGGCGAGCAGCTCGTCGTCGGGAGCGGCCGCGGGCGACGCGCCGGGCGCGGTCGTGCGCGTCGAGGCCACGAGCAGCCCTCCGAAGGCCGCGACGATGGCGAGCGCCAGCCACCAGCGCGTCACGGCTCGACCCTCAGGGCGGCCAGGCCGAGCGTGAGGCCCTGGCGCACGGCGCGCGCGTCGCGCAGCGGCGCCGAGGTGTGGTCGACGGGCGCCCCGCCGACCGGCACGATGCGAGCGCCCGCTGCGCTCGCGAGGGTCGCCCAGACGGTGGACGACGGCGCGTCGTGCGCGACCTCGACGACGCACGCGTGCCCGGCGGGGCCGAGCGCCGCGCGCAGGTCGTTCGGGTTGTGCTCCTGGGACAAGACGCGCC
>CAITLX010000233.1 GCA_903893335.1 uncultured delta proteobacterium
CCGCCGGTCGCGCGCGTGGCCGCGGGGCGCCGTCGTGGTCCGCTGCCACCCGTCGCGGCCGAGGCGCAGCTCTCGGCGGCGCGCACGCGCGACGAGGTGCTCGTCGTGCTGTTCGACTTCGCGCGCCAGTACTTCGAGTACACCGCGCTCTTCCTCGTGCAGGGCGACCTCGCCGAGGGGCGCGACGCGTACGGCCCCGGCGCCTCGCGCGAGGACGTGCGTCGCGTCGGCGTCGCCCTCGAGCTTCCGAGCGTGCTGGCTACCGCCGTGCGCGAGCGCGCGCCCATCAGCGCCACGCTCGCGCGCGAGGGCATCGACGCGACCCTGGCGGTCGATCTCGGGCGCGCGGCGGCGTCGAGCGTGCTGCTCGTGCCCATCGTGGTGCGCGGGCGCACCGTGGCGGTGCTCTACGGCGATCACGGCACGCACCCCATCGAGCTCGAGGCAGCGAGCGACGTCATCGCGTTCGCGCCGGTCGTCGCGCGCGCGTTCGAGCGCATCATCGTCGAGCGCAAGCTCGGAGCCTTCCGCAGCGTGGCCGCGCCTCCGGCCACAGCCCCGAGCCGCACGCGCCTGGCCGACCTGGCCGCCGGGTTCCCCGTCGCCTCGAAGACCGCGCGGCCCGAGCTCGACCCGGTCGACGCCGGCTGGTCCTCGCTCCCCCCGCCCGTGACCATCCCCCCTGCGCCCCCGGCGCCTGCGGTCGCCATCTCGTCGGACGCGGTGCGCGAGCCCTCCGTCGAGCCCCCGCCGGCGTCGCTGCCCATCGGCATCGCGCCCGCTGCGGCGGCCTGGGCCGTCTCCGCGCGCCAGCCTCCCGAGGGGCGACAGAGCTCGTCTCCCGTGTTCCCCGTCGTGCTGCACGCCGACCTCGTCACCCGCGTCATCGGCGACGACGCGGGCGCCGACGCGGCGTTTCGCGAGCTGCTCAGCCTGGGCGAGTCCGCGGTGCCGGCGCTGTTCGCGCGGTTCCCGGGGCCGGTCGCGTTCGACCCCGCGCGCGTCGCGGCCGTGCCGGCGCGCCCGTCCGAGTGCGGCCCGCTGCTTCGCGTCGTCAGCGCGCTGCGCACGGTGGCGCTCCCCGCGCTCGTCGACGAGACGGTCTCCGACGACGTGAGCCGCCGCTTCTGGGCCACCTGCCTGCTCGGCGGGCTCGACCACCCCGACGCAGCCCGCGCCGTCGCTGCGCGCCTGTTCGACGACGACGAGACCGTGCGCCGCGCGGCGCTCGAGGCCGCGCGGAGCGCTGCGACGGGCGAGTCCTCCTCCGTCCTGCGCGGGTCGATCGAGGCCGTGGCGTCGAGCGCCGACGTGGCCGATCGCCGCCGCCGCACGGCTGTCGAGGCGCTCTCGCTGCTCGGCCTCGCGCGCGAGCCGGCCTCCCCCGACGTCACCGCGTGAGCCGCCGCGCGCGGGTCGCGGTCACTGTGTGAAGGGCTGCGTGCGAAACTGCAGCGTGCGATCGGCGCCGCCGATGCGCGCGACGAACAGGCCCACGAACGAGCCGAACAGCGCGTCGCCTGGCGCGAGCCCGTTCGAGCCGGTGGGGCGGGTCACCCAGCGACGCACGCGCTCGACCATCTCGGGCGACACCGGGTTCACCTCGACGA
>CAITLX010000234.1 GCA_903893335.1 uncultured delta proteobacterium
CTCGAGCCCTGCGGCGAGGCCAACCCCGCCCCGCGCATCGCGCTCGCCGGCGCGCTCGTGCGCAGCGCGCGCGAGGTGCGCGGAGGCCACCTCAAGCTCACGCTCGACGTCGGCGGTCGCTCGGTCGGCGGCTTCGGCCCCGAGCTTGGCGCGCGCGCGGCCACCCTGCGCGGCCACGTGCACGTCGTCGGTCGGCTGCGGCGCGACGGCTACCGAGGCGGCGACGCCGTCGAGATCGAGGTCGAGCGCATCGAGCCCGCCTGAGCCGGCGCGCGCGCCGCCGGCGGCCCGGCGTCGCCCCGTGCTATGGCAGGCGAGGTGGCCGACGACCCGATCATCGAGTTTCGCGACGTCCACAAGGCGTTCGGCCCCAAGATCGTCTTCTCCGGCCTCGACCTCGAGGTGCGCGCGGGCGAGTCGCTGACGATCATCGGCGGCTCGGGCGTGGGCAAGAGCGTGCTGCTCAAGCTGCTCATCGGCCTGCTGCGCCCCGAGCGCGGGTCGATCCGCTTCCACGGCGAGGAGGTCACGACGATGCGCCCGCGCGAGCTTGGCAAGCTGCGCCAGCGCATCGGCATGCTCTTCCAGGGGGCCGCGCTCTTCGACTCGATCACCGTCGGGGCCAACGTCGCGTATGGCCTGCACGAGCACTTCCACGACGAGATGTCGCTCGACGAGATCGCCGCGCGCGTCGCGTGGGCGCTCGGGCTCGTCGGCCTGCCGGGCATCGAGGAGATGCGCCCCGCCGATCTGTCGGGCGGCATGAAGAAGCGCGTCGGGCTCGCGCGCGCCATCGCGGTGCGCCCCGAGGTGCTGCTCTACGACGAGCCCACCACCGGGCTCGACCCGATCAACACGACGCGCATCAACCACCTCATCCTCGGCATGAAGAGCGCGCTCTCGGTCACCTCCATCGCCGTCACGCACGACATGGCGAGCGCGTTCGCCATCTCCGACCGCTTCGCCATGGTGCACCGCGGCCACATCATCGCGACCGGCACCCCCGACGAGATGCGCGCGTCGAAAGACCCCCGCGTGCACGACTTCATCGAGGGCCACGCGCCGGTCAATGAGGACGTCGCGACGCTGCTGCACGCCTGACGAGGGCGGGGGCGGGAGGGGTCAGAACGCGTACGCCACCGACAGCCCCGCCGCGGGGCCGCCGTCGGTCGAGGCGCGCGCCTGGTAGCCGCCGCGCAGCGCCGCCGAGAAGCCTGCGCCGAGGTCGTGGCGCGTCTCGGCGAACAGGCGCAGCCCGAACTTGTCGGCGTGCGGCATGTCGGTCACCTCGACGACGGGCGACACCGTCCAGCCGGGGCGCACCGCGAGGTCGAGCCGCGTGAAGACGCGCGTGCCGAACACGTGGATGGTCTCGAAGCCGAGCGAGAGGCTCGATCCGTACGGGTCGCCGACCAGCAGCGTGGCGCCCGTGCCGACCGAGAAGCCGACCTCGGTGATGCTCGTCAGCAGCTCCCCCTCGAGGTGCCACGCGTCGGCCAGGCGCAGGCGCACCGTGGGCGCGCCGTAGTTGAGCCCGACGCCGGCGTCCGACGCCGTCGTCACGCCCGGCACCGGGCTCTGCCCGCGCACGATGCCGCCGCGGATGCCGAACTGCTCGACGGTTCGGTGCAGCCGGTACGTGTAACCCGCCTCGATGCGGTAGTACCGGTCGCTCACGACCGCCTGCTCGGCGGGCCCACCCGAGCGCGTCACGGTCGAGCCCGTCGTCGTGCCGAACGACACGAAGTCGGTCGAGGTCGACACGACCGAGCGCCGCCCGCCGAGCCGCGCGTCGAGCGCGCGCTCGCGCGTGTCCATCGCGTCGTCGGCGACCTGCACCCGGTGCGGCTCGGCGCGCGACGCGAACGCCGAGCTGCGCGCGCCGTCGGCGCCCTCGAGCTCGATGGTGTAGGCCAGCCCCTGCGGCGTCACCAGCTCGCCGGGCACCGACGCGATCCAGGGGCCGACGACCGCGCGCTCGAAGGGCACCTCGCGCAGCGCCCCGCTGCCGACGCGGAACACGAGCATCGCGCGCCGAAGCAGCTCGGGGTGCTCGATGCGCGCTTGCAGCTCGAGCCGCTCGTGCACCTCGGCGGTGGCCGGGGGCGCGTGGTGCAGGCGCGCCGTCTCCGTGGGCGCGGCGGGCGAGGTGGCCGCAGCAGCAGCGGGGAGCGGC
>CAITLX010000235.1 GCA_903893335.1 uncultured delta proteobacterium
AGATGGAGTCGGTGGGGCGCCTCGCGGGGGGCGTCGCGCACGACTTCAACAACATGCTGGCGGTCATCCTCAGCCACGCCGAGATGGCGCTCGACGACGCGGCGGGGGCGCAGCCCGTCAGCGCGGACCTGGAGGGCATACGCGGCGCCGCGCAGCGCTCCGCCGACCTGACCCGGCAGCTGCTGGCGTTCGCCCGCAAGCAGGCGATCGCGCCGGCGGTGCTCGACCTCAACGAGGTCGTGCATGCGCTCCTCAAGATGCTGCAGCGGGTCATCGGCGAGGATGTGGGGCTCAGGTGGGTGCCGGAGGAGGGATTGTGGCCCGTCAGCGTGGACCGATCGCAGCTCGACCAGGTGGTCGCGAACCTGTGCGTCAATGCGCGCGACGCGATCGCAGACGTCGGCACGGTCACCATCGAGACGGGCAACGTCACCCTCGACGAGGGCTATTGCGCGGCGCACGTCGGCTGCACGCCGGGTGACTACGTGCAGCTGTCGATCAGCGACGATGGCTGCGGGATGAGCGAGGAGGTGCGCGGGCACGTCTTCGAGCCCTTCTTCACCACGAAGGAGCAGGGCAAGGGCACCGGCCTGGGGCTGGCCACGGCCTACGGCATCGTGAAACAGAATGGTGGCTACATCGACGTCCGGAGCGAGGTGGGCAAGGGCACGACGTTCACGCTCTACCTGCCCCGGCACGAGGGTGTGGTCGAGTCGCGGGTCTCGATCGTGCAGGGCAGCCAGGCCCCACGGGGGCGAGAGACCGTCTTGCTCGTGGAGGACGAGCTCGCGATCTTGAGGATGACTGCGAGGATGCTCGAGGGGCTCGGGTACGACGTGCTGGCGGCGAGCTCCCCGGTCGAGGCCATCCGGCTCGCCGAGCAGAGCGACCGGGAGATCGCGCTCCTGCTGACCGACGTGGTCATGCCCGGGATGAACGGTCGCGATCTCGGCGAGAGGCTGGCGGCCGTCCGGCCGGGCCTCCGGCGAGTCTTCATGTCGGGCTTCACCGCGGACGTCATCGCGAACCACGGTGTGTTGCACGAGGGCGTCCACTTCGTGCAGAAGCCGTTCACCAAGCGGGCGCTCGCCGACAAGCTCCGCGAGGTGCTCGACGCGCCGGCGGAGCGCGCGGCTGTGGGCCTCGGCGTCCGCGACGGTTAGGGAGTCGCGTCGGTCGTCCGGCGCGAGGCTCGGGGGCCGAAGGGGGCCGCGGTGGCCGTCGGGGACGACCCGGCGCCGGGAGAGCGTCAGCGGCGCCGTCGCGAAGGCTCTTGCCAAGCCCGCAGAGAAGCTAGAAAGTGCGCAGCCATGCGGACTCCAAGCATGGCGCTGGCGGCGACGCTTGCCGCCTTCCCGGCGTGCTCGGCGGTCGATTCGCTGCACGACGTGGGCCCGGCGGTCATCGAGATCAGCGCCGCCCGAGCGGGCGACGCGAGCGTGGACACCGGCGGCGGCACGCTCTGCTCGCCGGCGTCGGTCGCGGCGCCGGTCACGGTGACCTTCGAGAACCACACGACCGCGACCTCGATCGACCTGACGTGGGTCGATCCGCAGTGCCACGAGTCGCTCTACACGACGATCCCGCCGCAGATGGGCTACCGGCAAGCCACCTACGCGGGCCACGTCTGGAGGCTGCGCGATCAGGCGTCGCAGGCGCTCCTGCGCGAGGTCGCGGTGGACGCGAGCGCGACCACGGTGGTGTACCCGTGAGCGCCCGCCTCGCTGCCCTCGTCGCCGCGGCGCTCTCGGCCTCGGCGTGCTTCCACCCGCAGAGCGACGTCACCGCCGACGACCTCTGCCGCAGCGTGCCCTACGCGCTCGCGTCGCGGACGCTGAGCTGCACGGGCGACGCCGACCTGGCCAACGCACGCTACGAGCAGTTCTCGGCCAACCTCGTCTGCCTCTACGATCCGGGCCTCCACGACTACGAGAAGCGCGCGTGGTTTCGCTGCGCGGGCAGCGTGTCGGCGGTCGATTGCGACGCGCTCGCCGCGGCGGGCACCGACTTCGGCCGGGTGCTCGCGACCATCGTCGACTGCGCCGGCCACTACGCGCCGGTAAACGGGGCGCCGACCGCCGACGCGGGCGACGAGGCTGACGCCGGTGACGCCGGTGACGGCGGTGATGCGGCCGACGCCAGCGACGGCGCGTCCGACGCCTCCGACGCGAGCGAGGCCTCCGACCCAGACGCCTCCGACGCGAGCGACGCCGCCGATCCAGATGCGTCCGACGCGGAGGGGGGCTGACCATGAACCGCCACCTCGTCGCTGCCGCCCTCACCCTCGCGACTGCTTCCGCGCCCTCTGCGGCGTGGGCAATGTGCAACAACGCCAACGCGATCCCCGGCACGGTGCAGTACGCGACCGGCGTGCAGGCGCGCCTCGCCAACGACTCGCTCTACAGCGCAATCGCCGCGGTCGAGCGCAAGATCGTCCCCACCCTCGCGGCGGGCGGCGACGCCGGCGCGACGGCGTTCGCGATGGACGCGAACTTCGTCTACGGCGCGGTGCGCATGCCCTCGATGTGCGAGTCGGGCGACGGGCCGTTCATCCGCGAGCTCGACCTCTGGTCGAACTCGATCGCGTTCGCGACCCAGGGCGAGCACGTCGGCTTCTTCTTCTCGTCGGGCGTCACCGGCGGCTACCTCTCCGACGATCTCGGCCGCGCCATCGGGCCGGGCATGAGCCTCGTCGGAACGCCCTTCTTCGCCGCGGGCGGCGCGCTCTACGCGCCGTTCCAGCTCGCCATGGGCAAGGAGCCCGAGCCCAGCCCGACGGGCATTCGCACCGACTTCGTGACGGGCGTCACCGGCCGCGCGCTCGGCACGCAGCTTCTGCTCGGCGTCGCGGGCTCGCAGGGGGTCTACACCAACCTGTCGCTCGAGAAGCTGCGGCTGTTCGTGTCGGCCGCGGTCGATCGCGCGACCGGTGGGCTCGGCTACGCCTCGGGGGGCCTCAACGCGCTGCCGACGCCGGTCGGCTTCCTCTCGGCGTATGCCAAGCAGCAGAAGCTGCTGCCGCCGTTGCCCACCACGAGCACGGGCGTCCCCATCCAGGAGGCCGGCCGCGAGCAGAACCCGGTCGATCTCACGACGATCCACGTCGCCGAGCAGGACCTGTTTCACTTCGTCGACGTGTTCGGCGCCTACCAGCTCCGGCCGTCCGCGCAGTTTCGCGAGGCGCGCGTCGCGTTCCACTCGCCGGAGCTGATGGAGGCCCTGCGCGGCGGGCCTCCGAAGAGCGGCGGAGAGGCCTACTCGGGGATCTTCCCCGTCTATTACCTGTCGGCCGGCGTCGTCGAGACGCCCGACCTCTGGTACTGGGGCGTGCCCGGTGGGCGGCGCATGTCGCTGCGCGCCGACCTCGGCGTGGGGTCGCGCGGCGACACCGTCGCGTGGATGGGCCTGCGCGTGCGTCGCAACGATCCCGATATCCTCGACGTGATGCCCTACGCCGCGGGCTCGTGGAGCGTCGGCTTCGCGCTCGAGGTCACGCGCTGGGGCAAGCGGTAACACGCGGCCGCGAGCGGCCCGCGCGGTCGCTCAGAGCGTCTTGGCGAGCGCGACGAGCTGATCGAGCGCCTTGCCCCAACCCGCGTGGAAGCCCATGTCCGCGTGCTTCTTGCGGCTCTCGGCGTCGGTGTGGATGCCGGTGGCC
>CAITLX010000236.1 GCA_903893335.1 uncultured delta proteobacterium
AGGCTCCTACGTCAGCAAGTCGAGCGACTGGGGCTGTAGCTCCGCGCGCGCGCTGGCGCGCACCAAGACGCTCGACGACCTCGGCGTGCGCTGCTGCGCCGACTGATTCGCGCGGAAGGGGGCTGCGCCGACTGATTCGCGCGGAAGGGGGCTGCGCCGACTGATTCGCGCTGAAGGGGCTGCGCCGACTGATTCGCGCGAGGCGACGGCGCGCCACCTGCAGCCTGGATTCGTCGTGACGCTGCGCGTAGCCTGGCGGCCATGCTGCATCCCGTCTCCAGGCGCGTCGTGCTCCCGCTCTTGCTCGCCGTCTCGGGCGCTTCGGGGTGCGCCGGGGGGACGGAGGCGGGGGCGGCGCCCGCGGCGGACGCGAGCACGCTCCCCGCGCCGTCGGTGACCACGCTCGGGCGTGTGCGCTCGACCGGGGGGCGCCTGATGGACGAGTGGGGGCGGCAGTGGCTGCTGCGCGGGACGAACGCGAAGTACGAGCGGCTGTTCGACGTCACCTTCGACGACGGTCGCACGCGCAACGAGATGTTGCCGGAGTACGACCCCGCGCTCGACCCGCCCGAGACGGCGCGGCTCGGCTTCGACTTCGTGCGGCTCGCCATCACCGGGAGCGGGCTCGAGCCGGAGGAGGGGAAGTTCTCCGAGCCGTTCCTCCAGCTTCTCGACCGGGTCGTCGATGGCTACGAGAAGGCAGGCGTCTACGTCCTCATCGATTTCCACGAGGACGGCTGGTCCAAGGAGGTCGGCGAGGACGGCGCGCCGTACTGGGCCATCGTGCCGCCGCCGCCCGCGAAGCTCGGCGGTCCGCTGTGGGCCGAGGGTGGATTGCAGTGCCCGTGCGACGACCTCGACAAGCGGCGCGCCTCGACGCCCGTGCTGACCGCCTTCACGTCGTTCTTCGACAACAAGGAGAACATCCAGGACCGCTTCCTGCCCGCCTGGAAGCTGCTCGGCGCGCGTTACCGCGACCGCGCGGGCGTCATCGGCTTCGAGGCGATGAACGAGCCGGTGGCCGTGCAGATGCCCGACGGCCACGCGAGCCTCGACGCGTTTCACGTCAAGGCCGCCGCGGCGCTGCGCTCGGTGGACCCGGGCCACGCGTACTGGCTCGAGCCCGAGGTCATGACGCGCAACTTCACCTGCGCCGCGCCGCTGCGCGCCGCTCCGTTCCCCGACGACAACGTCGTGTACGCGCCGCACCTCTACCCAGGCCTCTGCAAGCAGCTTCCGGCGTCGGTGTCGTACGCCGACTGGGTCGCCAACCTCACGCCGACCTTCGACTCGATGCTCACCGAGGCGGCCTCGTACGGCGGCGCCGTGGTGCTCGGCGAGTGGTGGACGGGGCTCGGCTCAGCCGCCGACTTCGACGTGATGGACGCGTTTCACGCGCTCGCCGACGCGCGCAACATCGGCCTGGCGCGGTGGTACTGGCGCGGGCACTCGGGCAACCCCGCGTGCAACGGCTCGGGCACCTCGTACTGCTTCCGCACGCTCGACCAGAAGTGGGCGCTCACGCAGCCGGGCAGCGACCACCTGTCGCGCCCGTACCCGCTGGCCGTGCCCGGCAAGCTCGTCAGCCACGCGTTCGATCGCGCCGCCTCGCTCGAGTTCACCTTCGAGGCCGCGGGGGGAGAGGCGCCGCCGCTCGTCTACCTGCCCGCGCAGCGCTACCCGCAGGGGTTCGTCGTCGAGGTGGACGGCAAGGTCGTCGAGGTGACGCCCGAGGTCGCGACGCAGCGCGCTTCGCTGCCGTGGGACGGGCGGGCGGGCACGCACAGCGTGACCGTGACGCCGGCGCAGTAGAGACGGGTACCGCGCGCTGCGGTCGCGCGCAGCGCGTTCAGCTCGCGGTGCCGTGCGGAAGCTCGCGCAGCCAGGCGTCGAGCAGATCGCGAGACGCGGCGGGCCACTCGAAGCGGGCGAGCCGGGCGACGAGCGATGGCGTGTGGTCGCCCGAGCGGCGCGCGTCGCCGAACGCTGCTCGCGCGGACACGAGCGCCTCGTGTGCGTCGGCGGGGCGCCCCTCGCTGTGCGAGAGCCACGCGAGGGTGAGCGCCAGGTGCTGCGCGGGCTCGGCCTCGGCGAGCGCGACGCTGCGGCACGCGCGCACCAGCTCGGCCGCGACGGGCTTGCCGGCGGCGAGCGCCCCCTGCGCGAGCAGCAGCGCCGACTCGACCTGGCCCCACGGGTCGCCCATGCGGTCGTAGATGGCGCCCGCTGCCAGCGCGTGGTCGCGCGCGGGGCCGATCTCGCCGACGTCGAGCCAGGCCATCGCGAGCAGGCGCTCGGCGGCTGCCTCGCCGCGTGGGTTGCCCAGCTCGCGCATCACCTCGCGCACCGCGCCGGCGCGAGCGATCGCGCGGCGAAGGCCGCCGAAGCGGTGCTCGACGTGCGCGAGCACGGCGTCGCACTGCGCGACGCCGAGCCGGTAGCCGAGCTGATCGAAGTCGTGGCGGGCCTCCTCGAGCAGGGCCGTCGCGCGCGCGCGGTCCCCCTCGGCCTGCGCGATGAGCCCGAGCAGCAGCAGGCACTGGCTGCGCCCGAGCGTGTCTCCGGCGGCCTTGAAATGCTGCTCGGCGCGCTCGAGCTCGCCCCGGGCGAGGTCGTAGTCGCCGATGAGATAATCGATCTCGCCGAGCAGCACCTCGCACTCGGCCTGCCCGCCGGTGTGCGCCTCGGCCTCGAAGACCGAGAGCGCGTGGGCCACGCGCGTGCGCCCCCCTTGCACCGCCTGCTCGGAGTCGATGTGGCCGAGCAGCCGCTCGCAGTGCGCGGCGCCGAGGCGGTCGCCCATCGCCGCGAACGAGGCGCCCGCGCGCTCGGCGAGCTCGCGCGCCTCGGCGAAGTCGCCCCGGTGGCGGAGCGCCTCGGCGCGCCAGCGCTCGTGGGCGGCGCGCGTCGGGCCCGACACGATGCGGTCGAGGCGCGAGAGATCGTTGAGCGTGGCGTCGACGTCGCGCACGCGCTTCCAGCTGCGCTCGACGAAGGCGAGCACGAGCGCTGCGATCGCGGCCTCGTCGCCCGCGCGCTCGAGGTTGGTCACGCGGTGGGCGACGACGCGGCGGGTACCGGCCGCCGGGTGCAGCGCGAGCGCGTCGGCCGCGCGGCGGAACACGAGCTTCGCGTCGCCGTGCTCGGCGAGGCGGCCGAGCAGGTGCTCCTGCAAGAGCGCGTGGGGCCAGCGCAGGCGACCGGGCCCCTCGGGCAGCAGGATCTCGGCGCGCGTGAGCGCCGAGAGCGCCTCGGCGACCGGGATGTCGAGCTGCCCGAGCAGCTCGCGCAGCACCACCGTCGGGATGTCGCCGCCGAGGGCCGACGCCGCGAGCGCTGCGCCGCGCAGCTCGACGGGGATGGCGCCGAGGCGCTCCTCCCAGAGCTCGGCGGTCGTGCCCGCGCCCTGCGCCAGCTTGTCGGGGGGCACGCGCCAGCGGCCTGCTTGCAGCTCGAGGCGGTCGCTCTTGGCCCACGCGTGCAAGAGCTGCAGCGCGTAGAGCGGGTTGCCCTTGCTGCGCGCCGTGGCGGCCTCGAGCGCGGCGGGGTCGAGCGGCAGCGACGACTCGAGCAGCGCGTGCGTGTCGGCCTCGCCCAGCTTCTCGAGCTCGATCGTCTCGCCGCCGAACAGCTCGCGCAGCGCCTCGAGCCGCTTGGCCGCCTGGGGGTCGAGCGTGACCGCCTCGGTGCGGACGGTCGCGACGAGCAGCACGCGCAGCGACGGGACCTCGCCGCGCAGGCGGGCCAGCGTCTCGAACGTGCGCGACGACGCGAGGTGCAGGTCGTCGAGCCAGAGCAGCAGCGGGCGGGTCTCGCCGATCTTGCGCAGGGCGCGGATGATGACGCGCCGCCGCGCCTCGGGTGTGTCGAACGCGTAGCGCTTACCGGTCGGGCCAGCCGGCGCGTGCGTGCCGGGGGGCGTCGGGCGCAGCCACTCGGCGGTCGCCGCGACCCAGGTGCGGCCGTCGTCGTCGTCGTCGCCGATCTCCCACTGGTTGAGCAGCGTGCGCTCGACGAGCACGCGGTCGGCCGCCTCGAGCCCGAAGTGGAAGTTGACCGCGCCGATGACGCCGTCGAGCGGGGCGGGGATGCGTCGGTAGCGCGCGCGGAGCGGCACCATGAGCCCGCGCTCGTGCACGTGCTCGTAGAGCCACTCGGCCAGGCGGCTCTTGCCCACGCCGGCCTCGCCCGAGATGATGACGAGCTTCTGCGCGGGGCCGCCGTCGCGGCAGACGTCCTCGGCCGCGGCGCGCAGGAGGGCCCGCTCGGCGATGCGCGCGACCAGCGGGCTCGGGCGCAGGCTGACCAGCCCGGGCGCGCTCGGCGGCAGCGAAGCGCCCGCGCGCGCCGCCATGCCCGGGCCGGGCGTCGAGGCGAGCGGGTCGAGCTCGACCTCGGGAGGCGGCGGCTCGCGGCGGAACTTCCACGCCTCGAGCGGCGTGGTGGGCTCGAGCGCGGCCCAAGCGCGGCGCGCGTCGGCTGCGTACTCGAAGCGGTGCCACGGGCGCTTGGCGAGGAGCTTGCGCACGAACTCGGCCGCCGCGAGCGGCGTGTTGATCGGCGCCTCGAACGCGGGGAGCGGCTGGTTGCGGTGCCCCTCGAGCACGTCGTCGACGGCGCCCGTCCACGGCTCGCGCCCCGCGAGCAGGTGGTAGAGGATGCTGCCGAGGGCGTAGAGGTCGGTCGGCGGGCCGTAGTGCGGCGTCGCGCGGCGGATCTGCTCGGGGGCCATCCAGCCCGGGGTGCCGGCGCCGGCGCGCAGCGTGCGCTCGTTGGGGCGCGCGCCCTGGTCGAGGCGGTGGTCGACCGTGTCGCGCATGAGCGAGGCGAGGCCGAGGTCGAGCACGGCGACGCGCGGCAGCGTGCCGGGGCCGGCGAAGTCGATCATCACGTTGGTCGGCTTGAGGTCGCCGTGGATGACGCCGCGCGCGTGGGCGTGGGCCAGCCCGCCGAGGATCTGATCGACGAACGACCAGAACATGCCGAACGGCCACGGCCAGGGGATGGCGCCGAGCTCGAGCCACTTGAGCAGCGAGCGCCCCGGCGCGACGTCCATGACGAGGAAGGGGGAGCCGTCGGCGAGCACGCCGAAGTCGCGCCCGCGCACGATGACGGGGTGGTCGAGGGCGGCGAC
>CAITLX010000237.1 GCA_903893335.1 uncultured delta proteobacterium
CGTCGAAGTAGACGTAGGCGTCGGCGCGGCCGTCGTGGTTGAGGTCGAGCACGCGGCAGGCCTCGTGGCCGCCAGCTCCGACGCGGATGATGTCGGGGCGGCCGTCGCCGTTGGTGTCGACCTTCTCGGCCGACGCAGACGCCTCGTCGCACGGTTCGTGCGTCATGGCCGTCGCCGGCATGTCGGGGTCGGGCGCCGAGCGAGCGCCGCCGACCTCGACGGAGGAGGAGCCGCAAGCCGCTGCGAGCGCGGGGAGCGCGAGCAGGAGCGCGAGGGACGAGAGGCGTAAGGGTCGGGTCATCGGGGGTGGCCGGGCGGGAGGGAGCACTCGGTCTCCCCCCGGCGGCGCACTCTAAACGCCGAGCGACGCCGTGAGCAAGCCAGAGTGGTCACGTTGACACGACACGTATCGGCATCTACGGTCACGCACCGTCAGGGCGGCCGCCCTCACCCTTTCCGGCGTTCGATGTCGCGCAACAAGATCTCGACCACGATCTACGTAACGCCGGAGCAGAGCGACCGGCTGAAGCTGCTCCACGCGCGCACCAAGGTGCCGATCGCCGTCTACATCCGCGAGGGGATCGACATGGTGCTCAAGCACTACGAGCACCACCTCCCCGGCCAGATGACGCTCGACAACGCCGCTGCGTCTCCCAAGAAGCCCTGACCGAGGCCCAGCCCGAAATGCCCGCGACACCGCGGCTCGTCCGCAATTTCTCCATCATCGCGCACATCGACCACGGCAAGTCGACGCTCGCAGACCGCATCCTCGAGTTCACCGGCGCGCTGTCGCAGCGCGAGTCGCGCGAGCAGTTCCTCGACAAGATGGACCTCGAGCGCGAGCGGGGCATCACGATCAAGGCCCAGGCCGTGCGCCTCGCCTACAAGGCGAAGGACGGCGAGACCTACCAGCTGAACCTGATCGACACGCCCGGGCACGTCGACTTCTCGTACGAGGTGTCGCGCAGCCTCGCGGCGTGCGAGGGGGCGCTGCTGGTCGTCGACGCGACGCAGGGCGTCGAGGCCCAGACGCTCGCGAACGTGTACCTGGCGCTCGACGGCAACCTCGAGATCGTCCCGGTGCTCAACAAGATCGACCTGCCGTCGGCCGACGTCGACAAGGTCAAGCAGCAGATCGAGGACGTGGTCGGGCTCGACTGCTCGGGCGCCATCGCGGCGAGCGCGAAGACGGGCATCGGCATCGAGGAGATCCTCGAGGCCGTCATCGCGCGCGTCCCACCGCCGCGCGGCCAGGACCCGGACGCCCCGCTTCGCGCGCTCGTGTTCGACAGCTGGTACGACAGCTACCGCGGCGCGGTCGTCATGCTGCGCGTCGTCGACGGCACCGTGCGCAAGGGCCAGAAGGTGCGCTTCATCGCCACCCAGGCCGAGTGCGAGATCACCGAGATGGGCATGTTCGCCCCCTTCCCCATCGCGTTCGACGCGCTCGGGCCGGGCGAGGTCGGGTTCATCGCCGGCAACATCCGCTCGGTGCACGACACGAAGATCGGCGACACCGTCACCGACGCCGCCAAGCCGTCCAAGCTGTCGCTGCCCGGCTTCAAGGACGTCAAGCCGATGGTGTTCGCGGGGATCTTCCCCACCGACAGCGCCCAGTTCGAGGACCTGCGCGACGCCCTGTCGAAGCTGCGCCTCAACGACGCCGCGTTCGTGTTCGAGCCCGACTCGTCCGAGGCGCTCGGCTTCGGGTTCCGCTGCGGCTTCCTCGGCCTGCTGCACATGGAGATCATCCAGGAGCGGCTCGAGCGCGAGTACAGCCTCGACCTCATCACGACCGCGCCGAGCGTCGTCTACAAGGTGTACAAGACCGACGGCTCGGTCATGGACGTGGAGAACCCGTCGCGCCTGCCGCCGCTGCAGGTCATCGACCGCATCGAGGAGCCGATCTTCAAGGTCGTCATCCACGTGCCCGCGACGTACGTCGGCGCGGTGCTCGCGCTCTGCGAGGAGCGACGCGGCATCCAGAAGGGCATCCAGTACGCGACCTCCGACCGCGTCATCATCACGTACGACCTGCCGCTCGGCGAGGTGCTCTTCGACTTCCACGACCGGCTCAAGAGCGCCTCGCGCGGCTACGCGTCGATGGACTACGAACTGGTCGGCTACCGCGCCGACGACCTCATCAAGCTCGACATGCTCGTCAACGGCGACCCGCTCGACGCGCTGTCGCTCATCGTGCACCGCGAGAAGGCCTACCAGCGCGGCCGCGATCTGTCGTCGAAGCTGAAGGAGATCGTCCCGCGCCAGCAGTACGAGGTCGCGATCCAGGCGGCGATCGGCAGCAAGGTCATCGCGCGCGAGACGGTGCGCGCCATGCGCAAGGACGTGACCGCGAAGTGCTACGGCGGCGACATCAGCCGCAAGCGCAAGCTCCTCGAGAAGCAGAAGGAGGGCAAGCGCCGCATGAAGCAGGTCGGCAACGTCGAGATCCCGCAGGAGGCGTTCCTCGCCATCCTGAAGATCGACTAGCGGCTCTCGCCGACGGATCCCGAGGCTCGATCAGCGATTCTCGTGGCCCGGGGCGCGCGCCTGCGGGAGCTCCTCGGGGTGCGGCGCGACGACCGGCTCGAGCGGCTCGGGCGACGACGACGGAGCGGGCTTCTCGCCTGCGTGCGGGCGCGCGTCGGCCGCGAGGTAGACGACGAGCGACTCGCCCGGCGCGAGCGGGTCGGTGCGCGACCGGCGGTTGATGCGCTCGAGCTGGCCGATGGTGAGCCCCGTGCGCTTGGCGACGCGCTCCCAGGTGTCCCCCTTCTGCACGGTGAAGCTCGAGCGGCGGCGCCCGCGCAGCGCCTCGAAGTGCGCGAAGAACTCGTCGCTGCCCACGACGAGCGCGCGCGCGTCGCCCTCCTCGAGGTGCACCACGCGCGCGAGGTCGGCCGCCTCGGGCACGAGCGCGACGAGGGTCATGCCGTCGTGCAGGCGGGCCGACGCGTCGATGGCGTTCCAGCGGCAGAGGTCGTCGACCGCGACCGAGAGCGCGTCGGAGACCTCGGCGAGCGTGTCGCCCGAGAGCACGCGGTAAAAGACGCGTCGGCGCCCCTGGGGCACCGACGTCGCCGACGCCACGACGACCACCGTCTTGTCGGCCTTCTCGAGCGGGCGCGCGGCGCCGGAGCCCGGAGGCACGAGCAGCACGGTCCCAGCGCGGACGGTCTCGTCGCTGCGCACACCGTTGAGATCGGCGAGCCTCGCGCGGGTCGTTCCCACCGAGGCCGCGAGCATGTCGAGCGACTCGCCGAAGCGAAGCGTGCGCCGCTCGAGCTCGATCGGCTCGCGCGCGGCGCGGGCGAGGGCGAGCGTGGCCGCCTCGCCGCGCCCGGCCGGGACGTAGACGTTGGTGGTCGGGCGCGTCGTGTCGCCGGGGGCCTGCGGCGGCGTGCGCCCGGCGCGAAGCTGAGGGTTGAGCGCCTCGAGGTCGTGCTCGGGCACGCCAGCCGCGGACGCGACCGCCGCGATCGACGTGCCGGGCGGCGCCGCGACCGCGTCGAGCGCGACGGCGGGGTCGGGCTCGACCCCCTCGAGGCCGAAGGCTGCGGGGTTCTTCGCGACGACGGCCATCGCGACGATCTTCGGGACGTAGAGCGTCGTCTCCCAGGGGAGACCGGCCTCGACCTCGCTCAGCTTCGCGAAGTCGTTCGTGTTGTACTTACGGATGGCCGCGAGCAGCCCGCCGTAGCCCATGTTGTAGCCGGCGAGCGCGAGCTCCCAGCTCCCGAAGCGGCGGTGCAGATCGGACAGGAACTTCGCGGCAGCCTCGCTCGCGCGCGTCGGGTCGAGCCGCTCGTCGAGCCAGCGATCGACCTGCAGGCCGTAGATGCGCGCGCCGTCGGGCATGAGCTGGAAGAGCCCCGCGGCGCCCGCGGGCGAGCGCACCGCGGGGTCGAAGCCGCTCTCGACGAGCGCCACCCAGAGGAGATCGTCGGGCACCCCCTCGGCGCGCAGCGCGCGCAAGACCAGCGGCGTGTAGCGGCCGCTGCGGCGCATCCACGCGGCGGCCAGCGCCCGGCCGCGCGGGTCGTCGCGGTAGAACGTGAGGTAGCGCACGAGGCGCGCGTCCCACCGCACCGGGAGCGCCGGGAGCGTGAGCGTGCGCAGCCAGCCGAGCTCGCGCCCCTCGATCGTGGGGTCGGGGGTCGGCGCGGCGACCGAGTGGCGCGGCGGGAGGCCGGAGGCGTCGACCACGGGCTGATCGGGCAGCGCGGGCAGCGGCGCTGGCCCGTCGCTCGGCCACGCGACGCCCGCGGGCGGCGACGCCGGGGGGAAGAGCTCCTGCTCGGCGGCGCGCAGCGCGGCGAGCTCGGTCGTCTCGGCCCCGCGCGCGGCGTCGGACTGGGTCGGCCCCCCGGCGATCGCGCGACGCGCGGCTTCGTTGGGCTTTCCCGGCGTGCGCGACGCCTTGGCGGAGGGCTTGGCGGGTCCCTTCGGCCTCGCGCCCGGAGGCGGCGGGGCGGGGGCTCTCGCGGGCTTCGGCGAGCCGGAGGCGGCTCCCGCGGGGGGTGTCCGCACGGGGGCGACCGGGGGCGACGCTGCACGTGCCACCTGTGCCAGCGCGAGCACCAGCAGACTGACGGCGGCGCGGGCCCGCATGGGCAAGCTGTCGCATGGAGCCCGCAGGGGGGCAAACAACCGGGGGGCGCCGCGCCGGCGTTCGCGAGCCCGCCGGCCGGTGCGCGTGCCATGCTGCCGGGCGATGCCCCACAGCAAGCTGCTCGGTCGGTACGCGACGCTGACCATCCGGCGCTTCGGCCCGCCGGGGGCCTTCCTCGCGCTCGACCCGGAGGACAAGCACCCCGGGGCCGCCGTCGTCCTGCTGCCGCGCAGCGAGGTCCCCGAGGACGCTCACGAGGGGGACGCGCTCGACGTCTTCGTCCACCTCGACTC
>CAITLX010000238.1 GCA_903893335.1 uncultured delta proteobacterium
GCTGCCCGGTGCGGCGCCGGAAGAAATACCTGTGACGCCCCGCGCCGATCGGGCGCGGTTCGGGCGACTCGACGGAGCCGACCGACATCAGCTCGTCGAGCCGCGCGCGCAGCGCGGCTCGGCCGGGCCACGCGTCGAGCGTCGCGCGGGTGTGGGCGTTCTGGGCCGCCGTCCACGCTGCGACCTCGGGGCTCGCGCCGTCCTCGAGCCACCGGTACGGGTCCGCCACGCGCGTGCCGTGCAGATCGTCGGTCACGTCGCCGCGGCGAGCGACGAGAGGCGAAGGGGTGGGCACGGTGGGGGCGGAGGTGGCGCGCGACGCTCGTGGCGACGCGGGAGGGGGCGACGCGGCGCAGGCGACGACGCAGACCGCGACCGCGAGCGGAGCAAGCAGGCGCATCCGGCGGCATGCTGCCGCGGCGGGTACGAGGCGTCCACCGCCGCGGTCGAGGCGAGGCGCGCCCGGGCCGCGGCGCGGCCCGGGCGGTCGGTCGTCGCTACTCCGCGTAGCCCTCTTCGCCGTGCAGCGTGAGGTCGAGACCCTCGCGCTCGCACTGCTCGTCGACCCGCAGGCCGATCGTCTTGTCGATGAGCTTGAGCAGGCCCCACGTCACGACGACCGCGTACGCGCCCGAGGCGAGCACGCCGATGACCTGCACGCCGAGCTGCGAGGGGTTGCCCGCGAGCAGCCCGTCGGCGCCGGCCGGGTTGATGGCCTTCTCGGCGAAGACGCCGGTGAGCAGCGCGCCGAGCAGGCCGCCGACGCCGTGCACGCCGAACGCGTCGAGCGCGTCGTCGTAGCCGAGGCGCGTCTTGAGCACGACCGCGCCGTAGCAGACGAGGCCCGCCGCTCCGCCGATGACCATCGACGCCCAGGGGGCGACGTAGCCCGCCGCCGGCGTGATGGCGACCAGCCCCGCCACGAGCCCCGAGGCGACGCCGAGCGCGGTCGCGCGCCCGCGGTGCCTCCACTCGATGGCGAGCCACGACGCGGCGCCTGCGGCTGCGCCGAGGTGCGTCGACATCAGCGCGGTGGCGGCGAGCGAGCCCGACCCGAGCGCGCTGCCGGCGTTGAAGCCGAACCAGCCGAACCAGAGGATGCCCGCGCCGGTGATGCACATCGTCAGGTTGTGCGGCGGGTGGTGCTCCTCGGGGTACTTCAGGCGCTTGCCGAGCACGATGGCGCACACGAGCGCCGACATGCCGGCCGTCAGGTGCACGACCGTGCCGCCCGCGAAGTCGAGCGCGCCGAGCTTGAGCAGCCAGCCGCCGTCGGCCCAGACCCAGTGCGCGACCGGGTCGTAGACGAGAAACGACCAGAGCAGCGTGAAGACGACGTACGCAGAGAACTTCATGCGCTCGGCGAACGCGCCGCTGATGAGCGCCGGGGTGATGATGGCGAACATCATCTGGAACGCGACGAACGCCATCGAGGGCACCGTGCCGTGCAGCGTGCCGGTCAGCCCGCGCAGCCCGACGAACTCGAAGCCGCCGATGAGGCCGCCGTGCGTGGTGCCGAAGGCGAGCGAGTAGCCGCAGAGCGCCCACTGCAGCGTCACGATCGGCAGCGCGGCGAGCGAGTGCATGAACGTCGAGAGCACGTTCTTGCGGCGCACGAGGCCGCCGTAGAAAAGCGCCAGCGCCGGGGTCATGAGCAGCACGAGCGCCGAGGAGATGAGCAGCCAGGCCGTGTCGCCAGTGTCGATCTTCGGGGTCAAGGGAGCCTCGATGTCAGGGGCGTGGAGGGGAGGCGTATTCGTAGCCGCGCGAGTGTTTCGTGATCGTTTCGTGCCGCTGGCTCTCGGGCGGGGTCGGCCCTTGGCCAGGGGGGCCAGCGCCCGCGCTCCGGGCGCTTGCGCTCGGGTGGCGCCTGACCGATACCGAGCGCGAAGATGGCCGAGCGCGACGACCTGCCGCTGCCGATCGACTGGGAGCCGCTGCGGCGCGCGGCGCCCAAGGTCGGGCGCAACGACCCCTGCCCGTGCGGGAGCGGCAAGAAGTACAAGAAGTGCTGCGAGGCGACCGACGCCGCGCGCCTGCGCGATCCGTCGCCGTTCGAGGGGATGACGAAGGCCGAGGCGATCGCCGACCCGGCGCGCACGGGCGACGCGCGCGTGTTCGATCTCATGGACGCAGCTCAGCTCGAGGCGGTCGACGCCACCCGGCTGGTCGACGCGCAGCTCTCCGCGCTCGCGGTCCGCGCCGCGCGCGAGAAGCTCGGGCCCGTGGCCGATCGCGCGCTCGACGTGCTCGCCACCCGCGGCGAAGCTGGGGCGCGCGAGTCCGCCCTCTACCGCGCCGACGTCGTGCACCTGCTGGTGCGCGAGGGGCAGCTCGAGCAAGCCGGGGCGCTGCTCGCCAAGCTCGACGCCGCCGACGCGCTGCACGATGGCGCGACGCTCGCCGTGAAGGTCGCCGCGGGTGCGCCCGACGCCTTCGCGCACCTCGAGGCGATGCTCGCGCGCGACCTCGACGAGCCCAACGCCTTCCTCGACGCGGCCTTCGCGCTCCACGACGCGGGCCTGCGCGGCACGGCGCTCGCGGTGCTGCGGGCGACGCCGATCGACGTGCTGCACCCCAAGGACGTCGACGAGCTGCGCCGCGAGGCAGACGACATCCGCGCGGGGTTGCAGCTGCCCGAGGCCGACCCGGTGCTCGACCCGGCCATCGTCGCGTACGACCGCCGTCACCCCGAGGCCGAGCTCGCGGGCACCAAGCGCGCGCTCGAGGAGGCCGAGCAGACCCGCGAGCAGCTCGACGCGCTCAAGCTCGCGCTCGGCGAGCTGCAGCGCAAGCGCGCCGACGCCGAGAGCGAGCTCGAGGCCGCGCGTCGCCGCGCCGCAGAGTCCACCTCGCTCGCGCGCGCCGAGCCGGCGTCGGCCGAGGAGGCCACGCGCAAGAAGCTCGAGCTGCTCAAGGGCGAGCTGCGCGAGCAGCAGCGCGAGCGCGCCGAGCTGCGCGAGCGGCTGCGCGTGCTCGAGGTGCCGACTGCCCCGCGCGCTGCCGCTGCCCCCCCAGCCGAGCCCGCCGAGGCGCGCGATCCCGACGAGGGGGAGTCGGTGCCCGAGGCGCGGCCGCTGCGCCCCGCGGCGTTCAGCGACGTCTTCTACGACTCGGTGCGCGGCCTCGACGCCAAGACGGTGCTCAAGGCGCAGGAGACGGCGATCCGCTTCGCGTCGTACGACGCGGCCATCTGGCGGCAGGCCAAGAAGATGCGCGATCTGCCCGACGTCTTCACGCTGCGCGTGGGCCTGCACCACCGCATCATCCTGCGGCGCTCGTCGGACGGCGGCGTCGAGGTGCGCGAGCTCGTCACGCGCGAGGCCTTCGACGCCACGCTGCGCGGCTACCGGCGCTGAAGGCCGCCCACCCGGCGCCGTTGACGCAGCGCGCCGCCTCGCGGGATCATGCGTCGATGCGCGTCCCCGCTCGCTCCTACCTCGCGGCGCTCTTCGCCGTCGCCTCCGCTGCGGCCTGCTCGTCGGCCGGCACCTCCAACCGCTACGTGGGCGGAGGCGGTGGGGCAGGCGGCTCGGGGGGCGACCTCGGCATCGACCCGGGCGGCGCAGGCTCGGGAGGCGGGCTCGGGTTCGACGCGGGCGTGTCGGCCGGCGACGGGTGCAGCGACGCGGCGAAGAAGATCTACCTCTTCACCGACAGCGCGCAGCTCTACAGCTTCGATCCGCCGAGCAAGACCATCAAGCTCGTCGGCCAGTTGCAGTGTCCCGCGGGCTTCCTCGCGACGCCCAACTCGATGGCGGTCGATCGCTCGGCGACCGCGTGGGTCAACTACAGCGACGGCAGCGTCTTCAAGGTCGACACGGCGACCGCGGCGTGCACCCCGACGACCTACGCGCCCAACCCGTTCGGCTGGTCGCAGATGGGCATGGGCTTCTCCAGCGAGGCGGGCAACCCGACCGCGGAGCGCCTGTTCGTCGCGAGCACCTCGGGCGGCGGCCTCGCGTCGATCACGATGCCCGGGCTCGCGCTGCAGACCATCGCGAACTTCTCGGGCTCGCTGTCGGGCCTCTCGCCGGAGCTGACGGGCACGGGTGACGGGCGCCTCTACGGCTTCTTCGTCTCGACCGGCAACCAGGACGCGGTCGTCGCGCGCATCGACAAGGCCACCGCGGCCACGTCCGAGGAGGCGCCGCAGTCGGGGATCAACAACGTCGGCGCGTGGGCGTTCTCGTTCTGGGGCGGCGATTTCTACCTGTACACGGCGACCACCGGCTCGACGAGCATCGTCACCCGCTACCACCCGGCCGACGCGACCTCGCCGGCGTCGACCTCGACGTACATGAGCGTCGCGCAGCTCCCCAACGGCATTCGCATCGTAGGCGCCGGC
Source organism: uncultured delta proteobacterium (assembly GCA_903893335.1). Taxonomy (GTDB): domain Bacteria; phylum Myxococcota_A; class Polyangia; order Polyangiales; family Polyangiaceae; genus CAITLX01. The sequence continues at coordinate 4,349 of CAITLX010000238.1, forward strand.
GTATCGACCTGCGCGCCGACCAAGCCGCCGGCCTGAGCCCATGGCCACCCGCGTCTCCGTCCCGCGACGAGCGTGCACGAGGTGGCGTGCGCTGGCGCTCGCGTGCCTCGCGAGCCTCGCGGCGGCGCCGGCGGCGCAGGCGTGCCCCGCGACGCGCGCGTGCGACGACGCGTGCTCGGTCTGCTGCTCGGCCTGGGCGGTTCGCGGCACGTGCAGCGACGGCTCGGCCTCGACCACCGACAAGGGGCACGCGACCTGGCAGGCGGCCAAGGACGCCGCCGCGGCCGCGTCGCCGGCTGCGCTCGGGTGCGATCCGGGGGCGACGGTCTCCTGGGAGGTCGTCTGCGCCTCCGAGGACGTCATCGAGGACCCCGACCTGACGGCGGGGCGCGCGCGCCTCGCCGAGGTGGGCGCTCGACTCGCCGAGGCGCGCGTGGGCGTCGCTCCGGCGCGCGAGGCGATCGCCGCGATGCTCGCTGCTGGGACGGCGACGCGCGCCGCGGTCAAGCGCGCCAAGGCGCTCGACCAGAGGCTGCTCGCCGCCGACGCCGACCTCGGCAAGCTCGAGGCCGAGCTCGGCGCGCTCGGCGACACGCCCGCCGCGGCGGCCGTCGACGCCGCGAGCAAGCCGCACGAAGCGGCCTTGAAGGACGCTGCGCTCGCGGCGCGCGAGGCCACGGCGATGGCGAGCGATCCGCGCTCGCACGACGCGTTCCTCGTCAGCCTGAAGAAGGCGCGCGACGAGCAGGTGCGTCGCGACGCCGACGCGCGTCAGCGCCGCGAGGAGGCCGCAGCGCGCGCAGCGGCCGAGAAGCCGCAGCGCGACGAGGAGCGCGCGGCTGCGCTGGCCGCGCTCGAGGCGCGGAAGGCCGACGAGGCGAGCAAGGCGGAGGCGCGCAAGGCCGAGGAGGCCGGTCGTGCGGCGGCTGCGCTGGCC
>CAITLX010000239.1 GCA_903893335.1 uncultured delta proteobacterium
CAAGCCGCCGTCCGAGCGCGCTCCGGGCGCCGACGCGACCGAGAGCCGCGCGGCCATCCTGGGCGTCCCGGCCGGCGTCGAGCAGGTGGAGCTTCTGGGCGAGGCGAGCCTGCGCGTCTCGCTGTTCGCCGACGACCCGCGCGTCGCCGACGACCAGCTGAGCCTTGCGTACCGCGTCCCGCTCGCCGAGCGAGAGGCCTGGCGCAACGCGCCGCACGACCTGACCCACTGGGCGCACATCCTCCCGGCCAACGCCGCGGCGCTCGAGGCCGAGGGGCGGCGTCGGGACCTCGGCGCGCAGGTGCGCATCGAGATGGCGGGCGCGGGCGAAGCGCCGCTCCCCGAGCGCGGCGTCGACCCCCAGGGGAGCCCGATGCAGCGTCACCTGCTCGAGCCCTCGACGTGGGACCCCGGCACGCCGTGGCCCGCCGACGCGTGGACGCCGGTGGTCGGCCCCTCGACCTGGGTGCACGTCGAGAAGAGCGGGCCGCACGCCGGAGAGCTCGCGGTCACCTACGTCGCGGACGAGGCGCGCCTCGGCGCGCCCGCGAAGCTGCTGGTCGGCGGCGCCGCCATCTCGCAGCACGACCTGATGGTGCGCGGCGGGGAGTTTCACGCGACGCTCACGCCCGGCGACCACGAGATCGCCCTCGAGGGCCTCGGCGCGAACGGAGAGGCTTACACGAACGCGCACCCTCGCGCCCGCGGCGCCGTCGTGCGGCGGCGGGTCTTCTCCGAGCTGACCGACGACCAGCCCTCCGTGCTCGTCGTCGCGCAGCCGGCGGGCACGCCGCTGACGGTCGTGCTGTTCGTCGCGACCGAGCACGCGACCGAGCCGTGGAGCCTGCGCTACGAGGTCGACGAGGGGCGGCTGCGCGACTGCCAGGGGAAGTTCTTCCGGGTCACCACGCGCCCCTCCGGGACGCTCGCGGGTCAGAGCGGCGACGCTGGCACCGGCTCGTTCTGGGAGGCCGCCGAGGGCACGGGCGGGCGTCGCGGGGTGTCCAAGACGAAGCTCGTGCTCGGCGACGACGCGCCCGGCGGGTCGCGCACGGTGCGCGTCTCGCTCGACGGCGCGAGCAGGCGACTCTGGCTCCGCGCGCTGGTGGTGGGCGAGCCCGAGCCCGCCCCTGTCGACGGCGTGCGCATGTGGGTGGAGGACTGAGCATGATGCGACGATCGATCGCCGGCGTGTTCGGCATGATGCTGGTGAGCTGCGGCTCGTCGCGCTGCTCGCTGCGGCAGCGGGCGGCGTCCGAGCCCACGCCCCCCGCGACGGCGAAGCCCGACGCACCCTCCGGCGCCCGGGGCGCCGACGACGAGGGCGCAGGCGCGCGCCCCACCGAGGGGGCTCTCGACGCGAGGCTCGAGGTCCTGCGCCGCGGCGGCCGGCGGAGCGTGGCGTACGCCGCGCCGACCGCCGACGAGGAGCGCGCCTACCGCGCGTGGTTCGCGCTCGCGCTCGCGAAGCTCGACGCCGATCTCCCTCCTCCGCCGCCGCCCGACGGCTTCGTGGTCGAGGTCATCGACGGGCTGTGGGTGCTCGGCGAGGCCGCGGGGCGCGCGCGCGGAGCCGGCGCGGTGGCGCTGCGGCCCCGGCCCGCGGTCGAGGTGCTCGTCGAGGCGCCCCACACCTTCTTCGACATCGGGACGCTCCCCATCGCCCGCGTGGCGTTCGAGCGGTCGCGCGCGCGCGCCCTGCTCGTCAACACCGTGCACCGCTACCGCGCGCAGGCGCCCGCGAGCGGCGGGGACGACGAGGAGAGCTCGTCGGCCTCGGACGTCGCGCACGCCGAGCGCTCGTTCTTCCTCTTCGCGCACGAGGAGCTCACCCGAGCGCTGCCGCGCGCGAGCGCGGTGCAGTTTCACGGGTTCGCCGCCGCCAAGGCGCCGGGCGTCGCGGCGATCGTGAGCGCGTCCACCACCAGCGGTCCGGCCGCCCAGGTCGCCGCCGCGATGCGCGCGGTCGCCGGGGCACCGAGCGCGGTCCGGCTCTTCCCCGACGAGGTGCGCATCCTCGGCGGCACGACCAACGTCGAGGCCGCGGCGTCGCGACGCGCCGGCAGGGCCTTCGTGCACGTCGAGCTCGCCTCGGACGCACGCGAGCAGTTGCAGCGCGACCGGGCGCTGCTCGAACGGACGGTCGCGGCGATCGTCGCCGCGGCGGCGACGCGACCATGACGACCGCGCGAGCCACTCGAACCTTCGCCGCAGCGGCGCTGGTGGGCTGCGCGCTCGCCGGCCGCGCGCACGCGTCGCCGTCGCCGGCCGCTGCGCTCGGCTGGGGAGCGCCCGCAGCCGCGCGCGCGTTCCGCTTTCAGAAGGACGAGCGCCCGCGCGACCTCGGGCCCGACGGCGAGCTCGCCACGCTGCCGGGCGAGCTGATCGCGGTGCCGGTCGAGCCGGGCGATCGCCTCCGCGTCGAGGGCGACGTGCGCGCGGTGGGCCTAGGCACCGGCGCCGCCGCGACCCCCGACGTGGTCACCTGGCTGCTCGACGACGAGCTGACGAAGGTCGCCGGCGGGGTCGAGCTGGCCGTCCCCGCCTGGTCGTCGAGCGACACGCTCGTCGTGCGCGCCGGCGCGACGGGCAAGGTCCGCGTCCTGGTCGGCCTGCGCGCGAGCGTGCCGCTCGGGTGGCTGCGCTTCGAGCAGACGCTGTTCGCGCGCGTGATGGGTCGCCCGGGCGCGCCGTGGCCGACGCCGCCCGTCGAGGCCGCCGAGCCTCCGGTGCGCTGGCTCGCAGCCGCCGAGCAGGCCCTGGCGGCCGAGCCCGCCGCGTTCCGCGGGCCCTGGCTGTTGGCGCGCTGGGTCGAGCAGTCGCTGCGCGTCCGGCCGCTGATGGAGCCCTACTTCGTCGCCACCAGCGTGCGCGTCTCGGGCGGGAGCAGGCCGGCCGGGCTCGAGCGGCTCGCCGACGCGACCGAGTGGGCGACGGCGAGGTCCG
>CAITLX010000240.1 GCA_903893335.1 uncultured delta proteobacterium
CAGCGGCATCGACGTCGTCGCGAGCGCGCTCGGGGGTGTGCTGCGCTGCGTGCGCGACGGCGAGGGGGTGGCGGCGACGCCGTACCCCTGGCCGACGGAGCTCGTGACCGAGGTCTGGTCGAGCGGCGAGGCAGCGTCGACGTCGGCGCTGCGGGCCGAGGTCGACGCGCTCCGCGAGGCGCGCCCTGCGACCTACCGCGCGTGCCTCGCGGCGCTCGCGCGCGGCGCCGAGAGTGCGGCGTCGTCCACGTCGGCCCAGGGCGTGCTCGACGCGCTCGCGGCGCAGGCCGAGGGCCTCGCGTGGCTCGGCGCCGAGGCGGGCGCGCCGATCGTGACCGAGGGCTGCGCCCGGGTGAGCGCCCTCGCGCGCGCCGAGGCCGCGGTGGTCCTCCCGTCCGGTGCGGGCGGCGGCGACGTCGTGCTTCACTGCGCCCTCGGCCCGAGCTCACCCGCCGTGCGCGGCGCCTTCGAGCGCGCGGGCTTCGCGCGCGTGCCGCTCGCGCTCGGAGCGCGCGGGGTGCACGCTGTCCCGACGACGCAGGGCTCATGAAGAAGACGCACAGCTCGAGGCTCCCCGGGTTTCACAAGGACGACGTCGCCGCGCGGCTCGAGCGCCTCGCCGAGGCGACCGGCATCGACCTCGCGGACATCGTCGAGGCGCTCTCGGCCGGCGGGCTCGACGCGAAGGCTGCCGACAAGGTCGTCGAGAACGTCATTGGCACCTACGCGCTGCCGTTCGGCGTCGCGCTCAACGTGCGCGTCAACGGGCGCGACCACGTCGTGCCGATGGTCGTCGAGGAGCCGAGCGTCGTCGCCGCCGCCTCCAACGCCGCGAAGATGGTGCGCGCGGGTGGGGGCTTCGAGGTCGACGCGGACCCGCCCGTCATGGCGACGCAGGTCGAGCTGTACGGCGTCGCGGATCCCATCGCCGGGGCCGTCCGCATCCGCGCCGCGCGCGCGGAGCTCGTCGCGCGCGCGCGCGAGGTCGTCCCCGGGCTGGTCGAGCGCGGCGGCGGCCCCCTCGACGAGCTCGACGTGCGCGATCTCGGCGGCGGCATGCTCGTCGTGCACCTGTTCGTCGACTGCCGCGACGCGATGGGCGCCAACCTCGTCAACACCGTCGCCGAGGCGGTCGGCGACCGGGTGGCCGAGCTCGGCGGCGGGACCTTGGGCCTGCGCATCCTCACCAACCTCTGCGATCGCCGCCGCGTGCGCGTGCGCTGCCGCGTGCCCGCCGCGGTGCTCGCGACCGGCTCGGTCGCCGGCGTCGCCGTCGTCGACGCGATCGAGCAGGCGTCGCGCTTCGCCGAGGCCGACCCCTACCGCGCGGCCACCCACAACAAGGGCATCATGAACGGCGTCGACGCCGTGTGCCTCGCGACCGGCAACGACTGGCGCGCCGTCGAGGCCGGCGCCCACGCGTTCGCGGCGCGCACCGGCTGGTACTCGCCGCTGGCCACGTGGCGCGGCGCGGGCCCCGCCTCCGATCGCACGCTCGAGGGCACCCTCGAGATGCCGCTCGCGCTCGGCACGGTGGGCGGCACGCTCCGCGTGCACCCGGCCGCGCGCCTCGCGCTGCGGCTGCTGGGCACGACGAGCGCGACCGAGCTGGCCGGCGTGGCGGCGGCCACCGGGCTCGCGTCCAACCTCGCCGCGCTCCGCGCGCTGGCGACCGACGGCATCCAGCGCGGCCACATGGCGCTGCACGCGCGCTCGGTCGCGCTCGCCGCGGGCGCCGCCGAGGGGGACGTCGAGCGGGTCGCGCGCGCCATCGTCGAGGCGCGCGAGGTGACGATCGACAAGGCGGGTAAGGCCACGGGCGTTACCTTTATCGACAAGACCACCGGGCGCGAAGGCCAGGCCTCCGCCCGGGTTGTGGTGCTGGCGGCGAGTTC